>JAJRUU010000078.1 GCA_024277605.1 bacterium | reverse complement strand
CTGTAATGTCAAGGGATAAACATTGACATGAATATATGTATTCGTATCTACAATGCGAGCGACAAAACCTAACTATTGTTTTTTAATTTCTGATAGTTATCTGCTAAAAAAAGGGGAGTGCGTGGTCAAGATGAGATTAATTGCTCGTTAGGTTCATCAACTCCAGGCAAATTCTATCCTGAAGCTTTTGCACATTTTCGATACCGGTTTTAAAGTTGTTCATAAGCATAGAGAAGGCCAATATCTCACCCTCTTTGGTGGCGATATAGCCGGAGAGGGCAGCCACTCCGTGAATACGCCCGGTTTTGGCCCGTAGCATGCCCTTGGCGCTGGAATTATTCAGCCGATCACCCATAGTACCGTCTACCCCGGCCACCGCCAGTGACGCCAAATATTCAGGCCGCAGCGAAAAATCATTATACATATACACCAGAACCTGGATTATAGCCTTTGGGGTAAGTCGGTTACCGCGTGATAAGCCGGAGCCGTCCACCAATCTCAAACCTTGCTCACTAACCCCTATTGTGCTTAAAAAACTTCGTACCACCTCCAGCCCCTTCTCGGCTGTACCGGGAGAACCCTTTTCTTCAGCCCCTATAGTTTTCAAAATTTGTTCAGCGGTAAAGTTGTTGCTCATTTTATTTAAACCCCGGATAACCAAGGCCAGCGGTTTTGATTTATGGGTGTACAACTCATGAGCCGTTGTCGGCACTTTCCCGCTACGCACCGTCCCGTCAATCTTTACCCCCTCCTGCTGCAAATAATCCCGGAATACGGTAGCTGTATACAGAGTGGGATTCCTCACCGTACGCCACGCAGTGCGGGTTTTTGCCGATAACCCCATATTACCGGATACTATAATCTTATGCTGCCCATTCTCCAACACCTGATCCACGCCAGGCCGCCTATTGCCTTTTGCCACCGTGCTCCCCCGGTTAACCAGCTTTACGTAGCTGGTAGCAGGATTTAACCAGGCGATAAGCGGTTTACCGGATGCCTCACCCGGCATGACATTGACTTCTATAGTATTAAAATTAAATGATAAAGCGCCAATTTGCGCCTCATACCAGCGGTTACCGGAAATCTTCCAGTCGGCGCCCCAGCGCTGATCATCAAAGTAGCTATCATCAGCCACCACATCCCCCTTTACCTCACTTAAGCCCATCATAGCCAGATGATGCGTCAGCTTCCACATCTCTTCATATACCAAAAACGGATCGCCAAAACCCTTTATATATAGATTGCCGGCAACGATCCCTTGTCTTAGACCGGTGTCGGCAGCAACCAGCGTAGGAAAGCTGTAACCTGCGCCAAGCTGTTTTAAGGCAGTAGCGGTAGTCAAAAGCTTCATATTGGAAGCTGGCATAAGCGCCTTTTCGGCATTATGCGAATATATCCTTTCTCCCCTGCTGATAGAGTATACCTCGATAGCCACATCTGCCTGCTTGAGCGCTTTTGACTGGATTAATTTATCAATTTTTGATTTCAGCTCTCCTGGCTGGGACGCATGTGATATTCCGTAACCGGTTACCCCCAGAAACATAGCCAGCATAACAAGTAAACAATAAACTCTCTTCACGACGCTCCTTTTGTACTTGGTTATATTTATCAACCAGATAATTTTTGGTTTAGTACCCGAATAATTCGGGCTAAAAGAAACAGGCTGTGCCTGCCCGGATTTTTCGATAAATAGCTTTAATTATACTTAAAACATGGTATACTAATGAAAAATGTCAAATGGATTAGGGGGTTAGTGAGTGACGCAAGGTACTGATCAAAAAAGCAAGAACAATGTTATTATAATCGGCATAATAGCGCTGACCCTCCTTTTGGGAGGCTTTGGGTATTTATATTATGCCATAATAAAGCCGCCGCTAATCTATACCACAACGGTAGGCATGAGCCAGACGTATAAGCTAAAACCCAGGCCAATCAGGCGCCGCCCTAACCCTCTCATAAAATTCTATATAAGCGGAGAAGTTGTTAATATCAGTCAATACCAGCAGATTGAGATAATAAACACCGCCAACATCGGGCTGCGGCTACTAGAAGAACTAGACGAAAAAGGCCTAATGCTGGAGATAGAACCACTTCCCAAGAATGCAGAAAAAAGAATAAATATAAGATATGAGGAGCCACCAATCCTTATGAAAGAAGCTAAAGCTAAGGACGGTTCCCAGGTATATACGATCGAAGTGGAAAAATTGAAGAAGGGGAAAAAGTATATCATCTGCGAAGACATACCCTGGGAAAACCACCCCTTCCGATATTTTCTGGCCCTCGCCAATCAGCCCCCGCCGCCCACCAGCCAGGGCCAATCACCCAACTAACAGCAGGGGATATCGAAGAAGTGGACATGCCCCCCTTTTTTCAAGATACCCGGTAGTCTCAATCAGCAAGCGTAGTCAGGTCACCCTCATCCTTACCGGTTGCAAGCGCCTTAAGCACCCGCCGCATAATTTTCCCGCTACGGGTTTTGGGCAATGATTCGACGAAATCAATAGATTCCATCACCACAATCGGGCCAAGCTCTTTACGAATATGTTGCTTTAATTCCTTGGACAGCTCGTCACTGCCCAGCTTGCCCTGTTTTAAAATCACAAACGCCTTGCCCAATTCCCCGCGAATATGATCAGGAACCCCGATAGCCGCCGCCTCAGCCACTGCCGGATGGCCTACCAGGGCGCTTTCTATTTCAGCGGTGGAAATCCTATGTCCGGCAATTTTTATTACATCATCGGCCCGCCCCTGAAACCAGAGAAAACCGTCCTTATCTTTGGTTACCACATCCCCGGCTACATAATAACCGGGAACAATGTTCCAATAGGTTTCCTTATAACGCTCATCATCATTATATATAGTTCTAAGCATCGCCGGCCACGGTTTTTTAATGGCCAAAAACCCCCCCTTGCCCGGAGGCACAGCCCGACCTTGTTTATCGATAACTTCAGCCTGAATCCCAGGAAATGGTTTGGAAGCAGAACCCGGTTTTAATGGACTGGCCGGTACAGGAGTCACCATAAACATCCCGGTTTCAGTCTGCCACCAGGTATCCATTACGGGACACCTCTGACCCCCCACTTTTTCATAATACCACATCCAGGCTTCCGGATTTATGGGTTCTCCAACTGACCCCAATAACCTCAGGCTGCTTAAATCATTTCTCTGGGGCAACTCATCACCAAAGCTCATCAGCATCCGGATAGTAGTGGGCGAAGTATACAAAATAGAAATGCCGTGTTTCTGTATTATTTTCCACATCCGCTCAGCATCCGGGTAAGCCGGATGCCCGTCATACATTACGGTGGTGGTTCCGGCAATTAAGGGCGCATACACGATATAACTATGCCCGGTTATCCAGCCCGGATCGGCGGCACACCAGTAAACATCGGTAGGCTTAATATCAAACACCCATTTCAGCGTGCGGTGTATGCCCACCATATAACCCCCATGCACGTGCACAATACCCTTGGGCTTGGCGGTAGTACCCGAAGTATAGAGCATAAAAAGCATATCCTCGGAATCCATGGCCTCGGTGGCAGCCTCAGTAGAGGCATCCTGCATCAGCTCATGATACCAGCGGAAGCGCGCATCACTCATATCAATGCCCTCACCGGCCCGCTTCACCACAATCACCCGTTTTACTGTATCGCAGCCGATAATCGCCTCATCTACCACCTTCTTCAAGTTAATCAGTTTTCCCCGGCGAAACGATCCATCGGCGGTTACCACAATTTTAGCTGCCGAGTCGTGAATTCGCTCTTTTAAAGCCGCAGCGCTAAACCCGGCGTACACCACATTATGTACCGCCCCTATTTTGGCGCAGGCCAGCATGGCTATAGCAATCTCCGGGATATTGGGCAGGTAAATGGCCACCCGGTCCCCCTTATGTATTCCTGAGTCTCTTAATACATTGGAAAATTTATTCACCTGCTGATACAGTTCAAAGTAGGTGAGTTTTTCTACATCTCCCTGCTCACCCTCCCACAATATTGCGGTTTTGTTTCGATTTTCCGTATGTATATGCCGGTCAAGCGCATTATGCACAATATTGCACTTGCCGTTTACAAACCATTTATAAAAAGGCTTATTCGATTCATCCAACACCTGATCCCACGGCTTGAACCACTCCAGCTCCTGTGCCGCTTCAGCCCAATAACCCTCAGGGTCAGTCTCCCCATGCTTTATAGCCTGCTCGTATTGTTCAGCATTTAAGTTAGCTTGCTCGACTATCTGAGATGATGGCTTAAACACCCGCTTTTCAGCCAGTAACGCCTCCGTTCGCAATCCAGTTTCATCTTGCATGAATAACCCCTTTCTGTATAGGCAGCTACATAATCTGTCGGTAGCCAGTAATTAATCAGAACACTATTATCGCTATAAATACCAAAAGTTGTCAAGTATAGAATTTGAACTTAGCGCACCTGCCGGTGCGGACTCCCCTCACCCTGCCCTCTCCCCAAGGGGGAGAGGGAACTAATGCCAAGTTGCATTCAAAATGATACTAATTTCTCACTCGGCTAGGAGTCTGTCGGGCTTAAGTTGTCAAAAATAGTGAACAAGCCGCAATTAATAAATAAATCCGCAGACAAACGTTTTTTAATTATCAACCTGATACAAAAGTCGGTTTTTCCGGCAAACTTACGCTTAAATTTAT
>JAJRUU010000010.1 GCA_024277605.1 bacterium | reverse complement strand
CCATCTTGAGCACTCCTTTACCCCCTTCCAAATGATCGAATTTTTCCGACCATTGTACTGGAGGCACTTCGCTCAGGGTGGTCAATTTTCGGCTAGCGAAATCCACTTTTCCTGGTCAATTTTAGGCTAGCACAACCAGGCCGACCAAAGAGCGGAGGGCTAAAGCCCTCCCTACCCATTTAGTATATGTTTAATTGCAACTTGATATAAAAGACATTTTGCGGCTTGTGCAAAAACTTGGAGCGGACACTACTGATAATACATGGCTTGTAACCTGTATATGAGATTATATAAAAATTTATTGCCCCAAAATGATCCCCGCTTCTACCTGTTAGGTGGCAGGGGGTGATACCAGCGGTAAGCTTTCTGATAACTAAACCGAGCTTGCCCGGCTACCGGGCAAAAATCATCCTCAGCCTCCGTATTCCAATAAACACTGGTGGTGTCGTAGAATATCAAGTTCACATCCAGGTTGAGCAGATTGGCCGTGCGAGGGTAAAGCTCTTCCTCCACCTCGGCTTGATGTGCATCCAGAAAATCCAGCGCCCGATACAGATGCTGCAACCCTATTTCGCCTGGCTTCGGGGAAGAAAATCTCATCTTTGCTCCAGCGCAGATTATCCCGCTTGGAGGCGGGTGCCAGGCAACGGTTTATCACCATAGCCAGAATCGCCCGCTTCAGCGGGGTGGAACAGCCCTTTTACTCCACAAACCGGAAAGCAGGGCCACCGGGCAGTAGGTGGCAGATGATATGATTTTGAGGTTGGGGTCTGGGGAATCCTGTACCAGGTCCACCCCCTGGCAGACCCGCAGGATGCTTTTGGCCAGGCGCTTCAGGGATTCCTTGTCTAAATGCTCAGCCCGGCCAAAATTATGGACAACCCTGGCGCTGGGGAATTTTTTCTGCTTGTCCCAGACATTTTCGGCCAACTGGTAGTAAGTAAACGTAGAGCCATCTTTATTTTTACGATTGGTTTCTCTCAAGTACATGTCCAGCACATTAGCATGTACTAATAGACTGTGTCAAGAAGCCAACCAATATCCGTGTGCCTATGAGTTTTGGCCGCGGGAAAAACAGTTTCCAGTGTTTATGCGGCTTCACAGCCACCACACCCCCAAAATGTGCCCATCCGTGTCAAACTCGGGGTACACACACCCAATCTCAGTTTCTTACATATTGGAAGATCGCCTCATTATGTCCGGGATTATTAAAAACCATTTTGTATAGTTTAGGAAAGTTAAGGAAATAGGGCAAAAGGGACTCATAGTATCTTTCCTCGTTAACAAAAATATAATCCACATTGTTTATATTTAGATATTCCCTCACGGTCTTATGATTAATTGTTTTTGGATAAGAAATTTCATCTTTTACTGTTATGTTGCCAACATTCCCGCCGTTTTGGGGTAATGGTGGCATATTGAATAAGGGATGTTGTCCACTCAGGGCATTTGCTCTGTTTTTTTCATATATATACAAAGTAGAAAAAATTTGCGGAAAAGCGGTCAAATATTGTGGGGCATAGAGCATAATACAAGCCGTGCCGAGGGGATCAACCAAGAATGTGCGCTTGGGGGGCAGCTTCTTTATCTGGCGGATCAGTTTTTCTGAAAAGCCAAAAATGTTGTTCTCACCAAACCAATCACTAGGAGGGCGTTTTCCCGTGAGGATTCTATTCATAGAGTTAAAAAAATTATTCCCTATTATGGGAGCAAAAAAGAGGAGCATTATAAGCGTGGTGATGATGAATGATGGATGGGTAGCTGAAGAGTTGGAGGGGGATTTTCTTATGAGGATGTAGAAGAAAGAAACCCACACCAATATAGTTAAAAGAATAGAAATAATTTTTTTGAAATGCAAAGAAAGTCCAATGTAATCTTGCATTACCAACCACAAAAGGATTCCTGTTCCCCCCGCCAGGATGCCAACCAAAACCAAGAGCTGAATTAGTTGTCGCCAACTCATCCTTTTCCCTTGGAGTTTTTGTGCAATCACATAAGGGGTAGTGGCAATAATGATATAAGCAAATACATATATCAGTCGTTTGGCATCAAAGAATATTTCACTATAGGTTAATGCATTTATAATCAGCATACTGAAATTCCAATTAAGGCACAAAAACCATAGCAGGACGTAGAAAATAACTAGCCTTTTGTCATTTATACCCCCTAAATACGCAAGTATCAGGATGGCTACCGCCGAGATGATTACCCAGGGAATTAAGGGAGACTTACTCAGAGTAAACTCTTCTGCTGGATTTTTAGGGTTTCCTTCAAGAATGATTTTACAATAAAAGGGGAAATCACAAAGAGTTCTTACTTCTAGGAGATTTTCAGGAAGAAAGGCAGCCTGTAGGGCTACTTTTTTCATCTTAAATTCATCGTAACCGTAACCAAATGAATGTTTTGGTACAAAATTCAAAATAATTATGAAAAAAAAGAGACTCACCGCTAGAAAGGTCGCCATAACTTTAGCCCAATTTTTAAAGGCCAGTTTTTTGTTTATTGATGGAATCAACCACAAAGCAATACCAGAGACTCCCCCAAAAATGGCTACAATAAAGAATTCTTTTGGGTGCCACATAAATGTGGCTGTCAAGCACCCTGTCAGCAAAGAGATATTCCTCCAACTTGTATTCCGAAAGGTTAACAGCGCCAGGGCCGCATTTAGAGCGACCAATATGGCAATGGCTGAATCAGCATGATGAACTGCTCCCATAAAGGCCATAGTTCCATCGAAATCATTCCATCTATATTCTCTGAGGAGGAATAACTCTCCAATTACCATTATTAAAACACTCCAAAAAATTATTTTTGATTTCTTCGGATTATCGAAAATAGCACTTATCAACAAATACATACTCGATAAACCAAGGACAGGAATAACAAATCTAGCCCGGAAATGAAGAAATAGGGGGTCCATATTAATGAGATTCGCCCATCCGGCAATCAAGTATTCCCATAAATGTACCAGATTTGGCGGATAAGCCCCTGGAGAAATAGCAATATCTTTCAAGACCATGGGTAAGGAGTAATAGTACCTCACGTATACCAAGTGTAGTAGTGACTCGGCACCGATCGCCGACAAGTAATCCTCACCCCAACGGTAGGCGCCAAAAGATAATATTAAAAGAGTTGTCAGGATAGAGAGAGAACCTATGTTCGGTGAAGTGAAAAGGTGAATTAACGGATTTAAGAAAGTCAACTTAAATCCTCTTTTTTTAATTTTAAACATCAGGACTACTAGCCCACTTAGGGAAACTACAAAAAGCAAGAGAACCCAAAGCCAAATTCCAGAAGAAAAGAAAAATGGCACAGGGATAAGAAGCACCTCAATAGAAACAGTAAGAGCAAAGGACAGGGCAACCGTTTCCAGAAAGTACTTTGAATGGAAACCTAATATCTCCCCCCAAACAAGACCAGGCAGAAGAAAAATGAGAAAACTTCCCATTACTATTTTTAAGGGAGATTCCAGCTCTAAAGGGGAAGAACTTGAAACAAACCAAGAGAGGTTTAGGGCCAACAAAGAAACATATCCCACAATAAAAACTAAGAACCCAAATTTATTAGGTGACTTAGTATCATACACTGGCTGCGATAGCATAACCTTATCCATGTTCTTCAAATTTTTAGATTTAATCCAGGTTACCTGGACAAAACCCCCCTTAAACCGCTAATATACTGATGTATCTTTGATGGTTTAAATCGTTTTAGCTCACCAATTATAAAATTTGGGCTCAAATAGAATTTGCGCATAGCGTATTTCTGCAGGTTCATAAGCTGGTTGTGAGTAAGACTATCCGGTACATAGACCGGCGCTCCGCCGGAATAAGTGGGATAGGAAGTAAAATCCGACCAAGAGCTGAACTTGATCTTATTTTCCGCCATCAATGTATCGTAAAGCTCGCATCCTGGATAAGGCACAAAAATATTAAAGATTGCATAGCGGATCTTCAATTTTATAGCAAAATCGATTGTTTGTTTTATCTCTTTCTCTGTTTCTGTGGGAAGGCCTATCATGAACATCCCATCTACCTCGATTCCTGCCTGCTGCGCCAGTTTAACCGCCCTTTCTGCATCTTCTGTAGTGAAGTTCTTTTTCAACATTTTGAGGATATTGTTATTGCCCGATTCAAAACCGAAGTTTATCCGGATACAGCCGGATTCTCTCATTTTGACCAGCGTTTCTAAATCCAGAGGTTTTACGCGGCATTCAGTCATCCAGGCAATTTTTTTGGCTAACCCCCGATCGATAATTTCTTGAAACAAAGCCATGGCGTGGTTTTTTACTAAAGGAAAAGCTAAGTCCATAAAACCGAATACCCTGGCTTGGAAATGCTCATACATGTATTCCATTTCATCAACAACATTTTGGGGGCTACGCATTCTATATTCCATCCCCAAGCTTTTTTCCGTTCTTGAAGAACAAAAAGTACAGGCATTCGGGCAACCTCGGGTAGCTAGAATCTGCATTTCTGATTTTCCTGGAATCACCTCGGTACGTGGATCGGTATGATATTTATCAAGAGGAAAAATGTCCCAGGCAGGAAAAGGTAGTGCATCTAAATCCTTAATAAGTAGGCGTGATTCTGTATGAACGATTTGTCCATTCCAGCGAAAGGATAGTCCTTTTACTTGCTGTAAATCGGTATTATTTTCCAATGCTTTGACTAGTTCAAGAAAAGTGTATTCGCCTTCGCGGTGAACAATAAAATCTGCCAAATTATCTTTTAGTATATCTTCGCAAAACAAAGAGGCATGAATATTTCCCAAAACTATTTTTATTTGGGGTAGTTGTTTACGAACTTCTTTAACTATCGCTGTGGTTACATCTACCGAAGTAGTTAATAAACTAATCCCCAATACATCTACCTCTCTTGATTTAATTTATGTCAAAATATCTTCCAGCCCAAGCTGGTTTACATAGGCATCCAGGATGCTGACTGCGAATCCATTTTCCCTGAGCACGGCGGCGATATAAGCCAATCCGATAGATGGTTGAGGATTAGAAAAGTCTTTTAAATGACCGTAGGAGCGATCTAGGTTGGCTGGCGGCATGAGAAGTAATATATTCATGTTCTATCTCCTTTTTCCCACTCTTTCGGTTGTAATCTCCGGATAGTTTCTTTTTGTGTGACTTCTCTCTGGTTCAGAACAACCCATTTAAACCATAAACGAAATATATCCGAAACGGAACCTTTTATAGCCTTAAGCCGGGTTCCTTTAGCCTCCCCTAACTGTCTCGGCAAAAAAGAGATTGGAACTTCTATCAGAGAGGCTCCCTTCCAATAAGCTTTTATAAGCCCTTCGGGATTAGCAAAAGAGCTTTTTGATTCATAGGTAATAGACTGGATTAATTTGGTGGGATAGAAAACCACATTTTGGTAATCCGACAAAGGAACCCTAAGCAGAAACCGGATCAGAAGATAATTGATCACCGATACAATCGCTTTGGGAACGGTATCGGAACGTTTTGTAAGATGCTTGATCCCCAAAAGCCGGGTTACCCCCAGAATCGGCTTTATTAATCTATCTGCGGCCAAAACCGGCTCTCTTCTGACACCGGCTACTATATCATAAGATTTTAATAACTCCAGAAATATTCTTAATAGAGAGATATCATATGACCAGTCAATGGTTTGCCAAAACAAGTACTCCTTAGTGGCGCTCATAATCGCCTTTTGAGAGGACAGACCAACATTCAGATTGACTGGGTTACGTATAAGTTTAATTTGAGGAATTTCTTCCATTACGCTTTTTATTATTTCATCGGTTCGATCAGTGCTGCAATCGTCAATCACCACTATCTCATAGTCTTTTACATTTTCTCGTAGCAGGTTGTTTGCTCTGATTAAATAATCTTTAATGAGGCCTTCTTCGTTATAAGCCCAGCATAACCAGGAAACACTCCGGTCAAATTTGGGTAAGGAGTTACATAAATTCAAAGTATAAGGAGGTTCTATCATAATTAATTCATGGAATTATCTTTTGTATCAGCTGAGAAATTTAAAACAGTTTTTAATTTCAGTCCGATGGAAGCGGCAGAGTATACTCCCAGGGTGATAATAATTATGGTTGTAAGTATATGCCAAAAAACAGCTGCGGCGGAAATGATATTAGAAGGTAGGTTGAATACTCCTGAGAAAATTAGAATTGGATACATTTCTGCAGTGCCGACTCTTCCTGGTGGGGAAGGTATAAAAAAAAAGACATTCATAAAACAAGCCGCCATAATAGCTTGAAGATAGGTTAGTGGTAAGTTAAAAGCGTTGACTAAAAAGAAGAAATTAAAAGCATCTACACAAATGGTCATCACTGACAATAACACCACCACTAGAATATCCAATTTGCTAAAAGTAGAAACTTGACATTGGGTTAAAGTATCTTTAAGAAAATTGGCTATCTTGCCTTTTAGGATGTTGTCAACTTTGACTTGCGCAAGACCGAGTGAAGACAGAAAATGTTTTAATCCTCTTTTTAGAAAATTCGATGACCGGGACCCCACTACAAAAACTATAATTGAAATAATTGAGAAAGCTAAAAAAAAATGGGTAAACCTGCCAGCCCATGGAGGCAACTTAAAACCTGCCCATGGACTTAGAAATAAGAAAAACAAGATAAAAAACATCAACGAAAAGATGTCAACCAGAGCGGCAGCAGTAGAGGATGCATAAGAAATATGGGATGTTTTTTTGGCGATAAACAAGCGTAAGATTTCTCCAAATCTTGCCGGCAACAGAAAATTAGCCAGGCTTGATACCATAGTGGCATGATAGCCGTTACCCCAGGAAATATTCTCCTGACATCTTAGGATGTAAGTCCATTTTAAAGCCCTAATACAGTATGCAGTAATAAAACTAAAGGTTGCTAAACCAATAAGAGCAATCCGAACCTGAGCTAAGATCAACTTTGCCTCTTCCCAATCAAAGAAATACCACAAGAAGATACAAAGTGAAATACCACCCACTACTAAACCTAAAAAAGAGGCTTTTTTTTTCATTTAGGTTTGGATACTTTTTTTGACGGCGTCGATAATATAGTTAATTTCATTGTTCTTTAAACCAGGGTAAAGGGGAAGCGAGATGGTACTTTCCCCTATGTGGTTGGCAACTGGAAAGTCTTCTGGTTTAAAACCGAACTGTTTACGTAAAAAAGTCAGGGTATGAATGGCTCTATAATTTACCGCTATGCCAATTCCCTTCTCTTGAATCTGATACAATATTTCATCTCTTTTTTCAGTGTTTACCCATATGGTATACATATGCTTGGCGCTTTTGCCTTTTACCTTGGGGATTCTAATTTCCTCGATATCCCTAAACCCCTTATTGTAAAGCTTCCATAATTTATCTCTTTTTTGCCAATAACCATCTAGCCTTTTGATTTGGTCAACAAGTAAAGCCGCAGATATGTCATGCATATTGTATTTCCAGCCCTCAAGCAGCATATCCCAATGGCGATATAGGTCGGTGTAACGAGTGGCAGCGTCTTTTGACATTCCGTGAAGTCGAAGAAGCTTTATTTTTTCGGCTAATTCTGGATTTTGGGTTGCCACCGCCCCTCCTTCTCCGCAGGTAAGGTTTTTGGTGGCATAAAAGCTATAACAGGCTGCATCACTTAACTGACCTGGCCGGATGCCGTCTCGCTCCCCTTCGATACAATGAGCGCAGTCCTCGATAATCTTTAAGCTGTGACGATCTGCAATTCTTCGGAGAGCCTTCATGTCCACCATGGCGCCATATAAATGGACCGGCAGTATAGCTTTGGTATGGGGAGTAATTGCTTCTTCAATTTTACAGGTATCCAACATGGCCGTATCTTCTTCCACGTCAACAAAGACAGGAGTTGCACCTGTATGCATAATAGCTGTAGCTGTGGCAATAAATGTCATTGGGGTGGTAATAACCTCATCCCCCGGACCTATGCCCAAAGCCAGTAAGGATAGATGAAGGGCTGCAGTGCATGAGTTTAACCCTATCACTTGATTCAATCCCACGTAATTTGCAAAGCGATTCTCGAACTCGGTAGTCACCGGGCCGGTTGTGAGGAATGTTGACCGTAACACTTTAGATACGTTTAAGATGTCAACTTCTTCAAGGCCATGGCGGTAAAACTCAATTTTCATGTTTTGCAAACCTCAGCTCAGAATCTTAATGTAATTCCCGTTTTCCAGCAACCGAAATAATTGGAATTTCCCTCATCCAAAGTTGTTTCTCCCAGCATTGCCGATTTTTTTGATACCAGTCGATAGTCTTTTTCAGACCATCTTCCCATGATGTTTTCGGCTTCCATCCCAGCACCCTATTTATTTTGGAAATATTCGCCGTATGCCGCATCACCTGCCCCGGCCGGTTGCCAATGTAGGTTATGTTTTTCCTGTCGTAATTCATAATGCGGCTGACATCCTCTGCAATGGAGAGAATAGTCTGATCCTCTCCGAACCCAACGTTGAATACTTCTCCGATCACCTTTTCTGGGGGTGCATGCATTATCATGTCAATGGCTTCACAGTTGTCTTCAACATAAACAAAATCTCGTTTAGACATTCCGTCGCCATGTACCCTAAGCTTTTCATTCAGGATGGCACTGGTAACAAATCGGGGAACGACTTTTTCCAAATGCTGTCTAGGCCCGTAATTATTAAAGGGGCGAACAATAACAACGGGCAACTGATAAGTAGCCCAATAAGAATAGACCAGGCGGTCCGCCCCAGCCTTGGCGCTGGCATAAGGACTCATCGGCATCAAAGGATGGTCTTCGTCCATTAACTCTGATCCGGCAGTTCCATATACTTCAGAAGTAGAGATATGAATGAATCTTTCGATTCGGTCTTTATGTTTTAAAACAGCGTTAGCAACGGTCTGAGTTCCTAAAACATCGGTTTCGAAGAAAAGAAAATTGTCGTATATTGAGCGAGTTACATGTGTCTCAGCTGCAAAATGGACAACAATGTTGGATTGTGATACAAGAGTATCAACTAGCTCACCATTGCGGACATTACCGTACCAGAAAGAGAACCTATTGTTTTGGCCTACATTAATATTCATCGGGAGATTTTCAATGTCGCCGGCATATGTTAAGGCATCTAAAACAATTATTTTATAATCAATGTATTTATTATACAAAAAATTTACAAAGTTACTTCCAATAAAACCTGCCCCTCCAGTGACTAAAATAGTTTTCATGTTTTGTCTTATTCCTCCTAAACGTTTATGGGCTTCTTACCGGTCAGAATGGCTAAGCTATCTTTACCGTGATTGAATAAAAGATCAATGATAGATAAATGTGAGACAAATTCCCCATGTAACTGGTGATACGTAGGATGCTGATAATTTTGATAACTAACTTTAATTCCAGCTCTTAAGAAAACATCATCTTGAATGTAGTTTTGCCCGGCGGCTCCTTCATAAAAGGTGTCTGCCTCAAAATGCAGGCAAATATTTATCAAACGTTCACATTGCCCCCCGGCCATCCCTAGACTAGATGAGAGAACAAAGTCGTTCTTAAGCCCTAAGTAGACTGAAAAGGTGTTAATGAATTGCATATCCAGATCAATAAGATATTCCCATGGTTTGGTTAATATTTCCTGACAAACAGGATAAATTTCGCTAAAAAATGGAGCTTTCCCGTAATTATGCTGAATGGCACGCAAATGTTTTTTGTGCCATTGTTCATTATTATTAATCAAAATATTTTTCACCAGAGGTTTGTCTTTCCCTTTGGTCAATACCGGTACTGTCAGCCACTGAGCGCCCTGAGGGGTTTTTATCCGGTTGCGATTACGCCAGTTATTTTTATCATACTGTACATCGTCATATATAATAAAGAGGTCGCTTGTATTAATTTGCTCAAAAAACCCCAGCCAAGGTAGATATCCAGGTTGTAAAATACCTATAGTCAATTAAGCTGTTCTCCTTTGTGCCACAAATGTGTAAAGTGCCAATAACCATCCCAAGTGCCAAAGTCGCTTGGATACCCATCAAGTAAAATGGCCCGGTTTTCAAAATGTTCCAGTAAAGCTAAAAAAGTATAGGAAAGATCAACCTCGCCAGTAACCGGATTGATATACTCTTCATTTAAAAAATCAAAAATGGTCGCAGGATAGATAGTCCGACCCCAGCCACGGACCACACAATCTTCACCCGAACACAATCTTCTCAGAGCCTAATTATCCATAAAACCTATAACCTGGTAATTATTTTATTACTCAATTTCGGTGGTCGATCCTATTGTCCCATGGTTCTTTTTAGTTATTCATAAGTGCTGCAGCCTTCCATGTCTTGGATGTCCAACTCAACGAATCGCCCTTTTCTTGTTTTCTCAGCAGTATTTACAATTTTCCAGTAATTGTGTTTCCAAGAGCGATATTTCCAGTCAGGGCATTCTCTACATAAATCTATTTCGTCTCCCTTTTGGGCAAGGTGTTTTTAGCGATAGTATCTAAAACCCTCTCCATGCCAGATTTCTTTAATGCTTTTTTCATGTATGTTTCCCATATCGGTTACCGCTGCTATATCCAAACCACAGACCATAACCTTGCCCCTGGAATCGATATTTAGCCTTTCGAAAATAAAAGGGCAAGGAACTCGTTGCTCTGGCGGAAGATAAGGGGTAGGATCAGCGGTTTCTTCAGGGTCGTTTACCCCCCAAGTAAGATATTTTCGTTTCTGAAAAACATCCACGATAGGTTCCCAAAAACCGGCTACCGCTTCTATATCAACACCCTTCTGGTTGACTCCGCTGGCGATAATCTTGCTGTAACTTTTTAGCTCATTTCGCCTTTCCACCACCCGGTTAATGTTTTTCAGCAAAGTTTCCCAGCTTAGCCCAGCTCTTAACCGTTCATATGTTTCTTTATCAGCAGCATCCACGCTAAACTCTATCATATCTACCTGGGATTCTAATAATATATCAATATTCTCTTCTGTAAATTTGGAACCATTGGTTATCAGCCCGATCTTGGCCCCTGCCTTTTTGGCATATTCTATTAATTCCACGGCTTGGGGATGGAGCATAGGTTCTCCTCCGCCGGATAACCTTATCCAGGCATTATATTCTCCACACTGATCGGCGATTATTTTAAAGGTATCCTCATTCATAAACGGTCTGTCTTTATAATCCTTCCGTATTTGCGAATTGGTATAAGGACAGTTGGGACAGCGAGCGTTGCAGACATAGACGAATGAGAGGACACTCATCATAGGGAATTCCTGAGCTTCCGGTCTGATAGCGTAAGACTCCTGAGTATGGTCGATAGATGTAGTTTTTGGTGATACTCTATTATTTTGTTTCATGTTTAACTCTCACTGCTTCCTCAGACATCTTGCGGGTAATTGCTGTATTTATATGCCAGTCCTTATTTCAATAAATTTGCTGGCTAATATAGTGTTGCTTTTACCAAAAGAGTACAGATTTATATACTTCGTTATTGATAGATTTTTACGTATTTTTTACCACGTTTTATTTTGCCATGGTATTCTTTTTCTTGTATCTTATCAAATATAAATCCATTTTTTTCAAAAGAGCGCTGAGCAATCAAATTGTCTTTCGCTACCCAACTAAAAATATATTTTAGTCTTCTCTCTTTTGCTATCTCGTTAATTATTTTAAGAAGTTCGCTGCCGATTCCCCTGTTCTTATGTTTTGCGAAAAAAGTAATTTCCCCACCCTTATCTAAATATAAAATTACTACTCCCAACAAAATCCCATCCTCAGCCAAGCCCCTTATCTCACCATTTAGTTCGCTTAACCACTCTTTGGTGTGCTTCACTGTTACCGATGAGCTTAACAGCAATGCTTTGTATTTGTTCCTGAGATCCACATATTGTTCGAGATAAGTGTAATCCTCTTTCAGATACACAACTTCCATTATTTATCCTAATCGTTTTAATCATTTTACAAGAAAGTGGAATAAACCTGGTTTATCGTTGTCCTGACTCAGAGTTGGAAAACTCGGCATACGTAGATTGCCAGTCCGCACAATCACAACATATCTGGGGCAACTCATCAAATCTGCCCTCTATATGCATGGTCCTATATTCTTTAAGTTTCCCCTGCCATAACTCTTTGATAGAATGATCCCCTACGTTGCCGCATTTTACCCGACAATGAAGATCCACCGAGCAGAAGGCCACTTCACCATCAGCACAGATATTGATGGTGCGCATAAGCCAATAACAGGGTTTACGCTCCACTTCAGTATTAGCACGCAAATTGGAGGCATCTATCAAGCTGGCCCAACTTATTTTGGGGCGCATCTTGACGTTAATTCCTTCTTTGTTCCAGAAAGTTTTAAAATCATCCAACTCATTTTCGTTTATATTGCTAACCACGAATTGGACAAAAATTTTCTGTTTGCCATTTCCATACTTTTTTAGCAAGTCACGATAATTCAACACATTTTCAACTGCTTGATTAAAATCTCCTCCCACTCTTATCTTTTGGTAAGTTTCTTCAGTGGCGGCATCGATACCCACATACATGGCATCCAACCCGGCTTTGATAAAGGCGATTGCTTTTTCTGTAGTCATTAAAACCCCATTAGAATTTAAGACCACATCAGTCAGCCCTTTCCCTTTGGCATATTTTATTCTTTCAGGCATATCTGTACATAGAAAAGGGTCTCCAAAGAATATTTCCCAGATCCGCGCTTGGGGATTATTAATGGCGATCTCATCAATAATATTTTTATAAAGCCCAAAATCCATCCTCTGAATAGGCCGGTATTTCTTCACGTTTTTGTGATCGCACATTGAACAACTCAAATTACAAGCGTTAATGTTGTCGATTAAGACAATCTGGGGGAAATTTTCCGCCTCGGTGATGCGAGTGACTTTATTTAAATCGCTTTTGTATCCCATTTTATATCCTATCTAATTAAAATATTTCTCCCACCATAGCTGAAACATCATCAAGTTCCAGATTTTTCCAGGATTGTTTCTTTTGCCCGAATGATGGTCTTGTAACAGACATTTTATCGTTTCATGGTTTAGCAGATTATGTTTTGCCAGTCTTTTTTCTGAAAGCAGATCGCGGCTATACTCTTTAAACTCTGCCATCATCCAATCAAAGATCGGCAATACAAAACCTTCCTTCGGCCTTTTGGTTATCCCTTCGGGGAGAAGCGGCTCAACCGTTTTCTTTAAAATATCCTTAACAATTCCATTTTTTATTTTCATCGCCTCAGGAATTGCAGCCACATACTCCACTAACCTGTAATCCAGAAAAGGGGATCGCACTTCCACCGAATGAGCCATAGACAAAAAATCGACGAACGCCAACACCTGGTCGGGCAGCTGGGTGTTACACTCCATTTCAAGAATCCTGTTGAGAGGATTCTTGGCTGTTATATCGCCGAAATTTCTTTCCAAAAGGTTATAGGAACTAGCGTTGTTGTAACATTTCCTGAAACTATCTGTCAATAAAGAATTCTTTTCTTCGTCAGAAAACAAGCAAAGTTGGTATCGCCACTTAATTTCATCACCCCCGGATTTTCTGTATAACTTATCCAGGAAATCCAGACCACACTGGGCAAAAAGCCCTTTTTCGGCCTCACTTAATTTATTTGACCTTATTTTATCGTAAAGTCTGCCGAAATGATACATTGGCTGAGCAACTCTATGAGTGAGATAGCTGCCAAAAAGCTCATCCGCTCCATCCCCGGATAGAGCCACCTTAACATGTTTTGTTATCAGCTTGGAAAGGAAATAGGTAGAGATCGTTCCGGAAAAGGGCTGATCAAATGCTTCGATAACTTTTTCTACATCATCGATCAACTCCTGATGAGACATTATGTATTCATAATGGGTAGTTTTATACGCTTGAGAAACCTTACGGGCGTAATATAAATCGGCTTCCTTGTTTTTCAGTTCATCTTCATAACCTAAACAGAAGGTTGTGATCGGTTTCGCGGAAAATCTTGTCATTAAAGCTACTATGGAGCTTGAATCGACTCCTCCACTGAGATAGGCGCCAAAAGGAACATCGCTTCTCATTCTCAATCTGGTTGCATCTTCCAAAAAATGAAATATTTTTTCTTTTACTTCTTCTTGGCAGGGGTCTCTGTTTTCATTAAACCGAATCTTCCACCACCTGTTTGTATTGATATCACCCTTGGAAAATGTAAGCATTTCTCCCGGCAAGAGGGAGTGAATACCCTTAAAGGCACTGAAAGGAGCGGGGATACATTTGAAGGTGAAATAATGATATAAAGCTTCAAAGTTGGGGGTTCGCTTGTAATCAGGATGATTAAGGATAGCTTTGATTTCTGATCCAAAAATAATATTTCCGTTGATGGGGGCGTAAAAAAGAGGTTTTACCCCCATCCGGTCCCTTATTAGAAAGAGTTTTTCTTTCCGATTATCCCACAAAGCAATTGCGAACATTCCATTTAGTTTATGGACAAAGTCAAGCCCGTATTCTTCATATAAGTGAACTAGAACCTCACTGTCTGAATGATCCGTATAAAATTGATGTCCTTTTTTATCTAATTCTTCTCTTAGCTCGACAAAATTATAAATCTCACCGTTAAAAACCAGCCATATTTTTCTGTCTTCATTATGTACCGGCTGATGTCCTGTTTCAACGTCAATTATGCTTAATCTTCTGATGGCCAAGTTTATTTTGTCGCAGGAATAGTAACCGTCTTCATCTGGGCCGCGATGGAAGATAGTACCCGTCATCTTTTTTAGGACAACTTGGTTGGCTTTACCTGTAAATCCACAAATGCCACACATACTTATTATAACAGCCCATTAGAATAGTTGAATGTTAGGTCGGTTCAGGAACTACTTGGCTGATACAGGAGTGGAAAATTCAGCCTATGTAGACTGCCAATCAGCACAATTCCGTCAACTCATCAAAAAGATTCTTTGTGTGCGAGGGTCAGAAACCTAATCGTCTATTAACCCAATGATCTGCCCAGTGTACAAATTAATAGTGTATATGTCAATCATTGAAAAGTTCCCGCAGCAATTCACGGTAAAGCATGAAAACATATAACCCGACCTATTCATGAATTTAACGTATTGGGCGAATTAGGGAAAACGCAGGTGGTTTGAGATAAGAGGATTGGGCATAGATGACAAATAGGGAGAGGCTTTTAGTTTGAGCAGGTAGGTAACCACAATTTTGGTGGGATTTTAGTTTTAAATCAGTCAAGGCGAGTTGATTTGGGCAAACTGCCCCCTTGTTTTTATTTAATGTTATATATTTGGCAGGCACTTGGCTGGCAACTATGGGACAGCCAGGGTGTAGAAGATGGCGCAAGCATTGATCAGGATGGATTTATGTGGGAAGGTCAAGGGCAGATGGAGCTTGATTTTGGTTTTGAGTTCTCTGCTCTTGGCGCAAGGCGTTGCAATCATTGGCATCTTCATAACCGCAGGCAATCTGGTTAACCCGCTGGGTGATGAGGTCCTTTAGCTGGTGGTCTACATATCGTAAATCACGCAAATCGTGAATGGCGGCAATAATGCCAAGCTGGGCTTCGGTTTCCCTCAGCAGGAGTACCCCGGCGTCCGAGGTCATCTCACCGCCGTCGAAGTCGGCTTCCACTTTTTTGCCGGAAATGGGGCTGAAATGAAGTGGTTGTGAGGTATAGTTACTCATGGGCTAAACCTCCAAACTTTGTTTTAATGGCAACCTGCACAACTGTCATTATATAACAATTAGTTGCGAATGTTTAGCCCTGTTTTATGAATAATCCGGGTACAAGGGCTTACATGAACCATCAGCCAAAAGTGTCCACGATTCAGCCCTCCCCCCCTTGACAAATCAGGCAACATAGAGTATTATTACCAATAGACACTGGGAGTCAATAACTTAATATATTCAACAAGTAATGGCTTTTTCTGCTGGCGCAGGATAAGCTTTATGCAAGGACTATTTTGCCAAAGAAAGAACGGGCATTACTGGTAGCCTTACGGTTACCGGGTAATAACGACCATGAGATTGAGGATTCACTGGATGAACT
>JAJRUU010000009.1 GCA_024277605.1 bacterium | reverse complement strand
GCCAGATTCCCTTTTGTATTGGATCTAAAGCCAACGTCCATGATAACTTTGCTTGCCTGAAAATTATTGTGTGGAAGCTGACAAAGTTAATATTATCAGGAAGATGTGGTTTTGCTGTTAATAAGGCCCGAATTATTCGGGAGAACATGATAAAGATGTATTTTGTGAAAAGCCCCTTACCAAATCGATTGCAGAAGGTAAAGAGTTAGTCGAATTGGCCCAAAAAAAGGGTAAGATATTGATGGTGGGATATGTGTTCATGTTTAACACGGGAATTCAAGAGATTAAGGAATGCATTCAAAGTGGCGCCTTGGACAAGATATACTATATTCATTCTACTCGTACGAACTTAGGCCCAATTAGAAATGATGCCAATGTGGCTTGGTACCTGGCCTCGCATGATGTATCTATATTCTTATATCTACTGGATGCCTTACCGACTGAGGTTAGTTCCAGGGAAGCATTTTTTCTGCAAAAGCAAATTGAATATTTGGCCTTTATTTCTCTGTCCTATCCCAATCGGATATTGACTAACATTCATGTAAGCTGGCTGGATCCCCGTAAGGTAATAGAGGTTACTATTGTAGGCAGCAAGAAAATGGTAATCTGGAACGATTTGGTTACGGAAACCGGCCCCATCAGGGTTTATGTAGCATGACAAGTGTGGCGTGACAAATTTTGTTTAAATTTATGAATATATTGGATGAGAAACCGTAGGATAACCGCTATGAAACAGAAAAACACTTTTTACTCAAAAATCATTCTGCTGTTTTTTTCGCTAATTTTTTCATTGTTAATATTAGAATTTGGAGTTAGAATATTATCGCCTATGCTGCCTTTTGGGCCATATTTTGATTTAAAACCATACCATAAGGTTAAACTATATCCCAACTTAAAAGGGGTTTCCTCGCCTGCATGGCATACGGCAAACAAATGGGGTATGAGGGGAGATGACCCCCCTGTAAACTGGGAAGAATGTTTTACTATATTGACAATTGGCGGCAGTACAACCCAATGTTATTATTTAGACGATAAAAAAACCTGGTCGTATTTACTCCAGAAGAAGCTAAAGCCTATATATCCGAAAATATGGATTGGAAATGCCGGGATTGATGGCCACACCACTTTGGGACATTTGTTGATGATGGATAAGGTGGTAAAAAGGGTAAAGCCAGACGCTATCATGTTTTTGGTTGGGATTAATGACCTTGGATTATCGCTGTCTGGAAATATACAAGCAAATGAATTTGAAAGAATATTTATGAAAAGAACGAGCGGCTTCAAACTCTTCTTATATGAGCATAGTAGGTTGTTACAGCTTGCTTATCTTTGGGAAAAAATATTGATAGATGATGTTACGGTAAAACTCACAAGCGGTCATGGTAATTATATACCAACCAAAATGGACGCTCCCGAAAACTTACCAGCTGATTTAAGAGAAATGTTGCCAACATTGCCGAATTTCAGGAAAAACGTAATTAGCATTATTAATAAGGCTAAGGAGCTAAATATTAAAGTGATGTTTTTGACACAACCATCTTTGTATGGTGATAGTGATTATTGGTCATCTATGAAAGCAATCAGCTATTGGCTAAATAAACGAAAAGACTCCATTTCTGCTGCAACCGAATGGCGGTTATTGGAAATATTTAATCATGAACTCTTGCGAATTTGTGCAGAACATAATGTAGAATGCTTTGATCTGGCCACACAAATTCCTCATAGTTTTGAGTATTTTTATGATTCATGTCATTTCAATGAAAAGGGAGCAGAACTGGTAGCCAGTGAAATAGCTACATATATGATTTCTTTTGACAACTATTAAACCTGATCTATTCATAAATTCAGACTGGGTTTGCAAGACATCCCTTGTGAGATAAGGTTTATGAGTCAACGTCCAATAAAACTTTGTTTGCCCGAGGCGGTTGATCAGGAAGCTGATAAATTTATAGTTTTCAACTAAATATTGATTAGCCCATAACAAGACCCGAATTTTTCGGGGTAAAAAGTCAAATTTTGCCCAGAAAGTCTAAAAACCAGCGTTTTAACTACTTGATATTATTGAAGCAGACTTTTTTAAAAAAGCCAATTTGTGACTTTTTACGAGACCGTCAAACAAAACAATGCACATGTTCAGTTCAAAAAACTCTTAAAATATTTACCTGTTAGCTGAAATTATGAGTCCTTCGGCCAATCAATAAAAACAATAAATACACTATGAGCAAAAATAATAACACCTGGATATATTGGATTATAACATTAGCTGTTTTATCGGTATCTATCCCTCCTTATCTGTATTCGCCACTCGGGATGGATAATGCTACCCATCTCTATTTTGGCAATTTATTTCTCCATAATGTTGTCCCCCATAAAGATTACTTTGTTTATCTACCTATTGGGACTGTTTTGTTGTTTGCCATCCCCATAAAGTTGTTTGGCCTTTCCGTTGTGGGTTTCCGCGTGTTTGATTGCTTTATACTTTTATTAGCCTTATTGGGTATATATAAGACCGGTAAAAAAATATTTGATGATTGGCTGGCAGGATTTTGGGCCAGCATATTATATATATTATTTTATTTCTATAGGGTTAGCGCCTGGGCAGGAGCAGGCCTTAAAGGTCATTACCTTTCTATTTGTTTAATCTGGGGTTTATATCTTTTCCTGACATTGGATGAAAAATCGATTTCTAAAAGACGGATGTCCAATTTATTTTGTGGCATCTTGTGCGGTACAGCCTTTTGGATTAAAGGAACCTCAGCTTTTATTTATCTGGGGTTTATGTTGTTGACTTTTCTCCGTGAGGGCAAACTTAAGATTAGCAGAAAAACTTTTAAAGATGTTTTTGCTTTAATAATGGGGGGGATGATCCCTTCGTTTTTAGTTTTTGGTTATTTTTTCAGTAAAAGTGCTCTCAGGGAGATGGTATATCAGACTTTTTTTATGAGCAGCTCCGCCTTTCTTCTAAATTGGACGTTTACTGTTACAAAACTACTCATTGTTTTTAATACCTTTTTAGGACAAGTTGTTCTGGTGATAACCTTACTTGCGGTAATCTCCATTGCCATAATACTTACAGAACTCATTAAAAATGAAGAAACTAAACTGAAAAAACAAAATATTCTTATATTTTCCATATTTATGGTAGCAGCCTTTTTGTTTGTGTTCGTTCAAAATGTTTTTCATGGCAATCACTGGTACCCGTTTTTATTTGGCAACACAATATTAGCCGGTTATGCGGTAAGTATTTTTCAGCAGCAGATCAATAATTATTTACAGAAAGTTACCCATAATAAACAAGCCAGAAATCTAATATCAGCCTGTTTTATCTGTTTTTTACTGTTATTATGCGTTATAGATAATATGACTAATAATTGGATTAGGTTTGGTCAATTTCTAAAAGATAAATCAATAGAAAATTACTATGCCGATTTTTTTTCCCCATCAATTGTTTACCAGCCACTTAAATGCTACCAAGCCACTAAATATATAAAACAACATACCACCGAAGATGACTATGTTTATGTATGGGGAGATGAGCTACATATCGTTGGCTTATTAACAGATCAGAAAAAGATTTATACAAAGTACATTACCCTCTTTCCCTATATGACAACGAGGAACCCCGAGGCTCAAAAAGAATTAGTTGACCAACTTCAACGACATAAACCCAAATATTTTCTTGCTACATCTTTTTCTTTGCGTACAAACCTTTCTTTCGACGAATTAAATGAGTTTATTGAAATAAATTATGACTTGGAAAAGAGAATAGATAATATATATATTTGGAGGCTAAAACACAATAAGAATACCAATTTAAATATACACTCTGGTTAAACTTTGTTTGCTCTTTTAGTAATTTTATATTTTTACTTGACAAACAGCATGAGTGTGTATATATTTAGGACCTATTTAGGAGGAGTCTTTATTAATGAAAACGTATGCCGTCAAGAAAAAAGATATAGAGCACAAGTGGTATGTGATAGACGCCGAGGAGCAGGTGTTGGGACGTTTAGCTTCCCAAACAGCCCATATACTTAAGGGTAAGCATAAGCCCATGTACACTCCCCATTTAGATACGGGGGATCATGTGATAATAATTAATGCCGATAAGGTGTTGTTGACCGGTAATAAGATTGAACAGAAGGAATATTACTGGCACACTGGTTATCCGGGGGGAATAAGATCTGTTACCGCCAAGAAGCTTATGCAGGAAAAGCAGGAAAAGATAATCCGGCAGGCGGTAAAGGGGATGCTACCCAAAAACACCCTGGGGCGGCAAATGCTCCAGAAACTCAAAGTATATACAGGGGCGGAACACCCTCATGAGGCACAACAAGCGATGCCGATGGGTTTTACCGGCAAGAAAATGGAATTTGCAAATATTAAGGGGTAAGTTTATTAATGGCTGAATACACATTTTATGGAACTGGTAGACGGAAAAGATCGGTAGCGCGGGTGTGGCTCAAACCCGGCAGTGGTGAGTTTATGGTTAATCGCCAAAACATGGATGATTATTTTAAGCGGGAGACGCTGAAAATGGTTATCATGCAGCCCTTCCAATTATTGAACCTGCAGGATAAGTACGATGTGCGGGTCAATGTCAACGGCGGGGGTAACTCAGGCCAGGCGGGAGCTGTGAGGCATGGTATTGCACGCGCCTTGCTTCAGGCAGATGAGGAATTACGCTCACCATTGCGCCAGGCTGGATTCTTAACCCGTGATTCGCGTGAGAAAGAGCGTAAGAAATACGGACAGAAGGGCGCTCGAGCCAGATTCCAGTTTTCTAAACGTTAAGATATTTATAAAGAGCATCAACTTATTTATAAATAAGGAAGATGAAGAAGCGCAAGCTGTAGATTATAGGCATTGGCTTTTTTATCTTCCTTTTTTTATGCTGTAATTAAGCCAGGAGATAGAAGTTGCACGTTATTGAAGGTGGAATCAGCAGCGTACCCGGTATACAGACTGCCGGGATAAGCTGTGGCATTAAAGCCAAAAAATCTGATTTAGCCTTAATTTACAGCGAGTCCGAAGCCCAGGCGGCCGCGGTATTTACCACTAATGAGGTACAGGCAGCCCCGGTTCAGCTTTGCAAAACACGGCTTGCTAAAGGAAAAATCCAGGCTATCATTGCAAACAGCGGTAATGCCAATGCCTGCACCGGTAAACAAGGCATGGCCGATGCACAACAGATGGCCCGGCTTACCGCCCGAGGATTGGGGATAGATGAAAATCTGGTGTGGGTGGCTTCCACCGGGATAATTGGCGTACCCTTGCCTATGCCTAAGATTAAAACCGGTATCGAACAAATTATTCCTAAATTAAGCGCCGCAGGCGGCCATGATGCAGCTGAAGCCATACTCACCACCGATACCCGCCCTAAACAGGTCGCTGTACAGTTCCAAATAACCGACAGACTGCTCACCATCGGCGCCATCGCCAAGGGTTCGGGCATGATCCGCCCGCAAATGGCTACCATGCTCTGCTTTATCGCTACTGATGCCCCAATAGAAAGCTCTATTCTACAGGTTGCCTTAAAAGGAGCGGTGCATAAATCGTTCAACCGTATCTCGGTGGACGGTGATACCAGCACCAATGACATGGTGTTGTTGCTGGCTAATGCCAAAGCCGGAGGGGAACCGCTTAAGCCTGATAGCCCTGATTGGACTGCTTTTAGTGCTGCCCTGGATTATGTATGCCTTAAAATGGCCAAAGCCATAGTCAGAGATGGCGAGGGAGCTACTAAATTTATAGAGCTTAACGTACAGGGGGCTGCATCTGAAGCCCAGGCGAGGAAGGTGGCCTTTGCTATTGCCGATTCGCCGCTGGTTAAAACCGCTTTTTTTGGACAACAGGCAAACTGGGGCAGGATTATGGGGGTTATCGGTACGGCAGCAGCCAAAATTCAGCCGGAACGCATAGATATATATGTGGGTAAGCTCAAATTGGTTGAGTCTGGCTGTAGCCTGGGGGAGGAAGTTGAGAGCCGGGCGGCAACCTTATTTAAGGAAAAAGATATCCAGCTGACCATAGATTTACGCCTGGGAACTGCTACTACTCAGGTTTGGACTACTGACCTCTCCTATGATTATATTAAAATAAACGCTGATTATCATAGCTGAGGAATAGGGCACGCGTCTGTTAATTTTTACTCAAAAATGGCCGTTTTCTGCCAATCTGAGCCCTGCGCTATGCCCAAGTAATAAACTCCGCTTTATAATCTCATTGTAACTACCGGCGCTGGGTCGTGTAGCCGGTGGTTTTTATATGTGAGCCGCTAATACCTATATGTTATTAAAGAATCCCGCCCATATTTGCCGCTGCTCTTCGCTTAGATACAAGGCAAACCCTATTTCATAAATTTCATTCTTATTCACACAAAGATACTTATTCCATATAATATCCAGGGGCGCTTTTATTTTTAGAGCGATTCCATTTCCAAATTCGAGTTGTTGCGGAATTATGTTTGGGTTAAACAGAAATTTCTCTATAATGCGGTCTTTGTTTATAGCCTTAAATGTAATGTCTAATCGGGTAAAATTGCAGCTAATGTCAGTTGCATAACCAATTAGGCTTATATTTTCATTAGCGAAAAATTTAATCTGTAAAAAGCATTTTTTGTGTGTATATTCACCGTGCCTTGGTCTTATGTGTTCGTTTGCGGAAGGAATCACCTGTTTAAGTTGTAAGGAGTTACTGTGTGAATAAGTAGTCATTTTCATCTCCTCCTCTTCTAATGAGTTGTTGTGTCTTAGACTGAGGGCAACAATGCCAAAAACAAAAAATATAAGCTCGACTTTTCAAATATATTGCAATTGTAAGCGTATATTCTCACTTACCATAAAAGAGTTAAATAGAAGCGCTTAAATTCCTGCTAAATACAATATTCAAGGTGCACCAAAGTTACGCAATCAATTGTGTTTGATTTGATCCTGCAATTATGCTAGTTTATAAATGCGGCACAAATTAAATAAAAAAAACCTACCAGGTCAGATCTATTCATAAATTCAGGCTGGGTTCGCAAGACATCCCTTGTGAGATAAGGTTTATGAGCCAACGTCCAATAAAATTTAGTTTGCCCGAGGCTGCAGGAACAGGAAGCTGATAAATTTATACTAAGAACTAAATCTGATGGTCTCGTAAAAAGTCAGAAAACACAGATTATTGTCATTCCCGTGTAAACGGGAATCCAGTATTTTCCGATAGTTAAAATCAGGATGGATTCCCGCTGGAGTTTACCCTTGCGAAAGCAGGGGCGGGAATGACAATCATACGTTACATGGATGACATGACACTAGTGGGGAATTATTATGAGATGGACTTGCTTATTAATGGCGGGTTGGCTTTTATATCTTAGCGGTTGCGCGTATCTGCCGAGCCGCAAAAGAAGAGGTTCCGGGCAGGACGATTATGAACAGATTAAACAGGAACGTATTGAAGACCACAAGCAAAATCTGAAGCGGTTGCGGCCTAAGGAGCCGAGTCAGCTTTTTTGATTTTTGGCTCTATCCCGCAGAGTATAGAAAATTATACAAACGCCTTTGCCGTAGCGGTTTTGCCTTATAGTTAATCCAGACACTGCCTGCCGGGCAAGCCCGGTTTTTTTCAATTATATAATCCATTAGCCGTAGGGGTTTAGTTATAATTAATCCAGACCCTTGCTTGGTCGAATAGCCAGTGGTGTTTCAGCTACCGGGCCATACCATACCTCGCCAAGTTCATCTTTATCCTGAATGTCATAGATCAAATCATCGATTGTATCCTCATCAGTGGTTCCCCACCAATTACGTTCGGCGATAACATCTGCTCTTCCGCTTAGAAAAACATTATATTCCAGGTTTTCGTGGATGTTATTACCCACTACATTGGTTTTATGGTCGGTTGCCAGCCCTATAATATTACCCGAAAGTTCATTGCCCTCAATATTAAGCGTTTCTCCGTCAGAGGAGAGAATCCCCTGTTGTCGGTTTAAGCGGATGCGGCTCTCCTGGATAATAGCTGACTCGGTGTCATCCAGTTGAATACCCACCTGATTGCCCTGAATCTGGTTATGGTCGATTAAAAGGCGCGATCCCTCATCTAGCACACCCTGTTCCCCATTAGAGTTGATTGTGTTGTCTCGCAGGCTAAAATCAGCATAGGCGCTTTTTAGCCCCTGTTGTCCGTTGCCGGTTATAACATTACCGGAGATGGTACCCCGCATGCTTTCACACGTGATGCCTACGGTAGTGTTAGAGGCAATGCGGTTATCCAGCACGACCACCGAACCAGATTTATCAATCAGCATCCCGTGATGGTTGTTGATTATTATGTTTTCTTTAGCCATTATGTCACTCTGATGTAATTCCACTCCAAATGTACCATTGTTTTTAATGCTGTTCTCCTGTAGGTTGGCTGCTGAGTTCTCTTGGCAGTCGATACCTGCCTGCTTATTATACCGGATTTCATTTTCTCCCGCATTTATGCTTGATTTTTTAAATGATAAACCGTCCTCAGCATTATGTTGAATAAGGTTATCCCATATATAAGCTGAGCTTTTTTCGCCGGAGATTCCATGTCGGCGGTTGGAGCTGATGACGTTGGTTTCTATGACAACCGAGGCGCCTTCTTTGATCCTTACCCCATCCTGGTTTTTGCGGATAAGGTTGTCGGAAAGCATTAGTTTAGAGTTTTGGCTAGCCACCCCAGCCAGCCCGTTGCTTTCGATTTGATTGTTTTTTAAAATACTCAAGTTCGAATCTTTAAGCTGTATCCCTTCACCGTTGCCGTATATCTGATTATTGTCAGCCATGATTTGTGAAGAACGTATCCAGATGCCAACCCGTTGGTTGCCCCTTATTTGATTGCCCCTGAGATCTATCTCTGATTTTAAGCATGATATTCCAGATTCATAATTGTTCTGTACCAGATTATCGATAAAGCTCAATTTTGACTCTAGAAAACGCACTCCCCACCGATTCCGGCTAAACTCATTTCCCTCTAAAAACCCTTCCACCTGGCGGGTGCGCATCCCGTGAACCAGGTTATGACGGAATCGATTGCCGGTGGCCACCAGTTGTGAATTACGCAGGTTCATGCCCCAATAATTACCTTCAAACAGATTGTCAGTCAGCACTATGTCTACCTCACGACAGCGTATGCCGCTGTAGTTACTGACAATGCGATTATCGATCAACTCAGCTTTCATCTCTTGAAAATAAATCGCCCGCATGTTATGGGAGAAGGTGTTGTGTTGCAGGCGCAGGTTGGTGAAATGGCTGTGAATCCCCTGGCGGGCATAACTGATGTGGCAATATTCAATGATATTTACCCAGCTATCGCTTACGATGAGATGGATGCCGTCCCAGTCACCGCGCTGCTTGTTCTCTTCGGCCGAGGTAAATATAATCGGCTGCTCTTTGGTTCCCCGGGCGACGAGCTTACCTTGAAGGTGAAGGGCGTGTTCCCCCAGACCGTCTCCGTCGGTATCCCGCCGGGTAAACAGCACCCGGGTGCCGGGTTTAATGGTTAAGGTCACATCCTCGGCCACTTTTATAATCCCGTTAACGATCACTTCCCCCTCCCATGTAGTGTCCTGAGAGATGAATTTACTCTTGACCTTGGTAGATTCAGACTGAGGAGGGGCAGCGGCCCAAACTGTCTGTCCGAATAGCAGTATCAGACTGGCAAAAAACAATGGCTGCTTATGGATTATTCGGCCCAGGAACTTGCGGGCTGAGATAGAAATCATCTTCATTGTGTTCGATCTGGTTAGTTGTCCATATATATTCTTCCCCCCCGAAGATACCATAACGGTTTCCCTGAATCAGGTTTTTTTCAAACCAGGGGGTAGCTCCGGTTCCCCACAGAATACCGGCTTGCTGATTATCAAATATGCGATTCTCCATAATCTTGGGAGCCGATCCATCCCAGCAGGCAATACCCACTTCACCGGCAGAAATTTCATTCTGCTGAATTTGGGGCAGGGATCCCAATTGGCAGATAATGCCGTATTTGTTGTGGGAGAATACGTTGTGCTCAATTTTAGGGGAAGCGTTAATGCAATAAACAGCGGTTTGGGCAAACTCAAGCCGACAATGCTTAATTATGGAAGCCTCGGCTCCATCTAAGATAATTCCCGCCCAGTCTTCCATCTGAGGCTGTTCTTCGGCTGAGGTGAATAATATAGGTTGTTCCGGGGTGCCTTCGGCCAACAGGCTGCCTCGGATAATGAGTTCGGTAGTAGTGAATAAAAAGCGGGGATCGACCCGGGTGCTCTTGCTCTTTTTAAATCTGACCACTGTGCCCGGTGCAATACTGAGGGTTACCCCGGATAAAACCACGACGTCCTTGTCGATCGCTACCTCTCCCTGCCACAGCGTGTCTTGCGATATTACGCCCTTTACCGGCTGAGCTACCGGCCGGGGCTTAAATGCAGCACATCCGACTATGCATAACAGCAGTATGCTAATTGAAATTCGGCTGGTCTTTCTCATAAACACCTGCAATGTTCTGATCCGAGAATGGGCTTTGACGGAAGTAACTTTAAGGATTGAAATTATTATACAGGAAACAGACAGAAAAGTGTTTATTTATTTTTGATGTTATACCAAGGTGCATTCAAAATGATACTAATTTCTCACTCGGGTAGGTCGGCCTTTAGGCCGACCAAAGAGCGGAGGGCTAAAGCCCGGGGGCTAAAGCCCACCCTACCCATTTAGTATATGTTCGATTGCAACTTGGTATCAGGCGTATAGCAATTGATAACAGGTGAGCTGTTCTGTTGCCCCGGCATTCCGAAGCCACATAACTATTATGCGGTGGCGTTACCCTGAGGCCAAAGTCCGACAGACCCCTGGAGTTGAATTTTTCGCATGGCCACAGGTGGCTGCCCTGGTCTTGAACGAAAATTCTAATCTTTAAAGGCGCCCTTAAGTCCAGAGGCACGCCTGCTCAATGTTCGATAAGCTATCGGCAAGCTCAGCAGACTGCCGACGACTACCAACTTACTTAGCAGCCCCAATTTAACCATAAACAGAGCGAGGAACAATAAAGGCAGCAGGCATATCCTTACCAAGACCTTTACTGTGTCCCTCTTGGCAATATAATCAGCCATTGGCGGGCTGTTTTTATAATACCATTCGACTAATTTTAGGCCCCAGGTGTTGGTTAATAAATACTGATCGCGGAACTGGCTGAGCAGTATCACCTGATGCGCCAGTGGAGTGCCAAATGCAGCTGTAGCGATAAAGCAACCGCCATTGCCGCCCCCGCCGCTGCTGGACGCAGGGGCGCTTGCAGTTTCAGCGTCGGCATCTCCCTGCCCGCCGGTGTTACCCACAGGCTCTTCGCAGTTTTCATCTATATCCCCGTCGCAATTATTATCCGCCCCATCACTGCATACCTCATCTGCTCCAGGATTTATAGTGGCATCAGCATCGTTACAATCAACGGCCCCACATTCACCGCCCTCTATGGCATAGGTGTCATTATCTGCATCAGTACAATTACCACTATACTCATCAGCCCCGATGTCATATTCGGAAGTACCGCTTTCATTTCCGTCCAGGGGACGGACATTGCCGTCTATATCTCTATCCGGGGCATCGTTAGCGGTTCCCCCATCAATGCAAATGGAGCCATTTTGCAGGTGATAATTCTCATTGTATGGATCTACAAACAGGGGATTGGAGTTAATGTTACCCGCTCCAGGGTAACTACCGCTAATAAGAGAATAGGTAACCGTTATGGATGATGAGCCATCCGAGTAGATCTCATTGTTCCCATTTTCCCACAGGATGGTGTTGGTTACCGTAGGTGAAGCGGCATCGGCACAAGCAATCCCACCCCCACTGAAGATAGCGGTATTATTGGTAATGGTGTTGTTCATGATAGTGGGTAAAGATCCATTACAAGCAATCCCACCCCCAAAATAAGCAGTGTTATTGATAATAATATTGTTCACAATAAGCGGTGAGGAGTTGTTAAGCACTGTAACTCCTCCACCCACGGTGCTGCTGCCGTTTCTTATGGTGAATCCATTCAGTACGGTATAAGGTCCCTCGCCGTATTCAAAGGTAACCACCGCACCAGCGCCGCCTCCATCAATAATTGTATCGCCACCTTCGTCTTCAGAGGTGACAACCAGTGTCTTATCGCTAAAATTAATATTTTCGGTGTAAGTACCTGGGGCCACTGTAATAATATCTCCACTGTAACCCGCGGAAACGGCTTCGGTTATGGTATTAAATGGGTTAGTTCCCGTGCCATCTTCAATTCCGCTTGTATTATCTGCGTCAACATATATGATAGTCGATGCGTGGGTTGGATGCCAACCCCGATTATACTCCTCGAGATTAGTATACCAATCCTCATCCGAGTACTCTGCTGCATCGGTGGGATCATTAGGGTTAAGCCCATATTTCAGCTCCCAGGTATCCGGCATGCCGTCACCGTCAGTATCAAGCTCCTCACACTCAGGAAGCCCGTCAGCCACCCCGTCACAGTCATTGTCCACCCCATCACAGACTTCAGTGGCTCCCGGATATATGGCAGGATTGCTATCATCACAATCCCCAAGATCAGGCTTTGAATATATCAATTCCGAAATCAGCACATAGCCGGGTTTCCGGCTACACTGTGTCACTGTAGTTATAACTTCGTCGGTATAGCTGTCTGCGTCGATATCCTTATACCAAACCGTGTCCGGATTGATTCCTGGATCATCATCGTCGCAATCAATCTCGCCGCATTCATCGCCCTCTATGGCATATCCATCCCCATCTATATCGGTACAAGTCTCGTTATACTCATCCGCTCCGATATCACATGCGGCGGTACCGCTGCCATCTCCATCCACGGGACGGTTATTACTGCCTATGGGGTCATCTATCTCTTTGGCATAGCTGAAGGAGTAAGTGTAGTAGGTGTTTAAAATTGTGTCCTCTATGATTATATCAATGTCGGTTCCCTGTGTGCCCTTATCGATACAAGGTGAACCGGCTTGCAGGTGATAACCGTCCCCAAACTTAGGGCTTTGGTTTATATTGCCGGTACCCGCGTATATGACATCGTTCGCAAGTTGAACATCGGAATAGGTAACATCTATTCCTGCGCCATTAGCCAGATGTATTTCCTTTCCATTGCCCCACAGGACGGTGTTGATTACTTTGGGATGAGATGTGGGTTTAAGACAATAAATTCCACCGGCAATGTTTGTGGCCATATTGTTAGTAATGGTATTGTTTATAATGGTCGGGGATGATTCATTACAGCCGATTCCACCCCCATAGGTAGCGTCATTGTTAAAAATGAGATTGTTCGCCAGAATGGGGGATGAACCATTGAACAACGCAATTCCACCGCCCATGGCGGGTTTGGGACATGGGAATGCATTACAGTAGCTTGTTATTTTGAATCCATTCAGCTGGGTATAGGGACCCTCGCCATTCTCGAAGGTAACCACCGGCCCCTCCCCCCGATCTCCAAGAATAGTTGTGCCCTCACCCCCGCCTTCGCCGATGAGCACCAGAGTTTTCCCGTCCAAATTGATGTTCTCTTCATAAGTTCCTGTCTTTACAATAATGGTGTCTCCGCTATAGGCGTTATCAATAGCCTTGTTTATCGTCTGATATGGATAAGATTCTGAACCATTCTCAATGCTGCTAACACTCTTGACATCAGCATAAATAGTAGCTGTTTTGTGAAGTGGATGCCATTTCCGCTGATATTCGTCAAGGTTGGTAAATCCATCCCCATCCGGGTCTCCTGTTGTATCACTTGAATCGAATGCATCGAATCCATAGGTTATCTCCCAGGTATCCGGCATACCATCGTTGTCATCATCCGGGTCGATCCCATCGCAGAACCAAATGCTATAAATGCCATTATCGGTATAATCGCTATCGTTATTAGCCAACCCCTCGTTAATCTGGCCATCACAGTCATTGTCTACCATATCACAGGACTCGGTTGCTCCGGGGTGGGCATAGGGGTTGGCATCGTTGCAATCGGTCGAGTCGCTCACGTAGTTTGCAGGTGCGCTGCATGCCTGAGTGAAAATTTCGCTATCGCCGTAGTCGTCATGATCCGCATCATAAAAATAGGTATTGAACAGCGAACTCTCATCAACCGGGGTAGCCTCATTGCAGTCATTGTCCAGCCCATCACACACCTCAGGCGCGCCAGGATAAACATCGTCCCTGGTATCATCGCAATCGGTACTATCCGCTACATAACCTGGGGGCTGGGCACACGCTTTGTCCTTAACCCTAATGTCGCCGAAGCCGTCACTATCCCAGTCGCGATAATAATTATTGGTAAGAAAACCCTCGTCTTTCTCCCCATCGCAATTATCGTCTATTCCGTTGCAGAGTTCGGTTGCCCCAGGGTATACAAGAGGGTCAGCATCATTACAATCCAGTTTATTGTCCACAAAGCCTCCCGGGGGTGAACCATCACAAGCCTGCGCATTTTCGCCGGGGTCGCCATAGCCATCCACATCGGCGTCCCTATAGTACATCACTAACTTACAAAGCGTCAGGGTGGCTGACATGTTTGGCCCGCAGGGACTGTCAATCGAAACACTTGCCCCGCTGGCGGCTCCATCATAGAAATTGCTGCTTGGTTCGGTGGTTGCATCAAATGTGCTGCCCTCTAAGAAAGGGTCTTCTGCATCCCCTCGGTTGATAAGAAACTCCAGATCGAATCGCCCATCTGCCTGTTCCACGGCTACTAACCGCCGCCCAAACTCATTTACATTGGCATCGTTATATGCGCTTACTGTCTCATCAATATGCCAGATCAGGATGCCGCAGCCGGGTAATCCCGCATCATAACCGGTTTGCTGGCGGTTTTCCACCAGGAAATACTCGCCCACGCCCGGGGTACCATTAAAAGACCAATCCACATCGCCAGGGTTGTCAACCAACTGATAAACTGACTCGTTCTGGTTCGTTTCAGCTTGAGGTATGCTTACTGAAAGAGAGGTAGTTATCTTAATCGGGGTTAGCCAGCCCTCATACCACTTGTCCCAGGGTGAGGGATGGGCGGGTGAATCTCCCGGCAGGATGATCTCGTTCCACGAACCGCTGCCCATTATACCCCACTCACCAATCCCCTCGGATGAGCCATCTACATCGTACTCGTCCGGCAGCCAGAGGTCATGCCCCAGCTCGTGTGCCATGACCCCGATAGTAGACATATAAGGGGCGGTACATCCACCCTGCAACTCTCCTATTTGCACATAACCGCCATAGTGTCTGCCGCTACTTGTATCGTCAGCCCCTACCTCTACGCCATCTAATGTGGGGGCAGAATTTAACAAATCCGAATGGTGGCCCCATACACTGGGAAGGCATGGCCCGGATGAGCCTTCATATCCGGCAACCACTATTACTATATGCAGCTCATCGGTGGAAATGTAACCCGAGAAGTCTCTGTCAAATGGATCCTTGAAGTCTACATATGCATCGGCCGCCACCAGGGCATCATAGGTAATCTCCTGAGAACTCTTCTCCGAGTGATTGTAACCCAGGGTTACCGCTACTACTCCGTCATTGGCCACATTAAAAGTCTCCGCAGCCGGGACAAGCTGTAGCTTTCCATAAGATACCTCATCATAGTAATCGGCTACGCTGGAGGAACTCCCAAACAAGCTGGCATTCCAATCCGCCTGGTTAGTAATAACAAAGTTTCTATCAGCGAACCCAACCATAATTACCAGCACCGGCTGGTCACCGATAGCTCCTTTTGGCGGAATAAAAACCGGGGCGCCCGACTTATCCGGACTCCTGAGTGGGAGCGGCCTTCTTGGTACAGGCTTCAGCAAGGGTTTCAGCCCCTTACTAATTCCTGTGGGTGAATCTATCCCTACTTTAAGGTTGGACTTGCTCAGCTTTCCCGCCGGATTCTTTTGGGCATAGAACCAGTAGCTGGAGGCCGCATCCATTAAAACAGTATAACCATCCGGGGTTACAGTCCAGTGGTTCCACTCATCTCCCTTTTGCCTGGCTTTGAAGGTTTTTCCGTTGGGTTGGGTCAGGGTGAAGCTGTTGGGAGCGGCGGGTACTGCCATAGCCTCTTGCCAGCTAAAACATAAAAGAGCCAGCAAGCTAATTCCTAAAGACAGTTTAAACAGCTTATATCTTGCCATTATTATCTCCTTTGTGGCCGTATAGAGTGGTTTTTGTTATTTGTCATAATTTATTCAAAAACATTTTAGCAACACTGTTTGAGCTGATGACATCCTTAAGGTTGTACTTGGGCGGGCCATCAGAGATTATGTGATAAGTCAGGTTCACTGCCTGCTGTTGGCGGGACAGGCCCAACTTTATACTCGGTGCATTTCTGATTTGCTGGTATATATCGTAAGCTCCGGCTATACTGTTTATATTTAAAGCCTTACCGTTAACGCTGCTAATCATATCCCCGGCCTCAAGTCCCAATTCCTGTATTACCCCATCACCTTTTAGCTCATTTAGTTTCAGCCCCTGAATGCCGCTGGAACTAAAGTTGGGTCTCAGGCTGATTTCACTGACCAGTTGAAACAGGGAATCAGTGTCTTTTATTAAGCTGTTCGGGGTGATCAGCCATTCCCGTTCAGCTATTTTTTTATACCCTATAGATTTTAAAACCGTTATATCTGCCAGATCACCCAATTCATCAGCAATCGAAAGCTCTTTTTCCAGACCCTCTTTTTCTAAAATTATGCCGTGTTCCCCGATATTTTTTATTTTTGCCCCATAAGGAATAACCGAACCCAAGGCATATATCTTTTGTTGGGAACTCAGTCTGTTTTCAATTATTGCTTTGCTTTTCATGGGGTTATATGTGGAAGTGATAACCCCCACCAGTTTCACATAGCCAAAGAAAACCCTTTGGATCGGCGCTTCGAGAGGGCTGCTGTCTTTTGTTGGGTCATGAGCTATATGGGATAAAGATTCTGCGGTAATGCTGGGTTCAGGCTTGCTTGCTGCCGGAAGTGCTGTTTTAGAATTTGGCGGCGGAACAACCATTTTTGCCGGCGCTTTAGCTGTGACGCTTTGAGGAAGTCTGGGGGCGGTTTTGTGATTAGCGGGATCCATAATAGGTGGTTTATGGGCAGTGCGGTATAAGAAGAAAGAGAAAATAACGCCTGTTACAAGCAGACCAACAACCCCCCAGCGCCCTGTTCTCATTTTTCTTGCCCCTTAATTCGAAGGAGAAGCCTTCTCCATCAAAATCTCTATCATCTACGTAGCCGAATGTCAATAATAAAATCTATTTATTAACTAATTAACAAACAAAATGACTAACCAGTAACTAGTATTGTTACTAGCAAATAATGTGCCACCACTGTATTGAATCTGTATGCCCAAGATAGTTGCATTACGCGGCCAATTACCTTATAATGTGCCTGCTTTGGAAGGCAGTGGTGTTCGCATTTCGAACAGCGGCTTGCTTTATTTGAACTATTTGACATCTTTAACGTAAAGTAGAGAAACATGGAACAGGTTTTAGCTACAGCATTGGCTGAGGCGATTGACAATTGTCAACAGATGGGGCTTTTTCGGGTAAAAACACCCCAAAAAATAGTAGTTCAACCCCCGACTGACAGTAAGCTTAAGTCTCCCGGCGACCTGTCAACCAATATTGCGCTGGTATTGGCCTCCCAGGCAAAACAGCCTCCCCGTCAGATTGCTCAGGCTATCGTAGATAATCTGCACTTGGATGATGGATTGATAGATAAAGTTGAACTGGCGGGACCAGGTTTTATCAACTTTTACGTGCATCAGGGGTGGTGGTATCAAACTCTGCTTACGATTGAGGCACAAAAGGCCCAATACGGCACCCTGGATATGGGCCGTGGGGAGCAGGTGCAGGTAGAATTTGTGAGCGCTAATCCCACCGGTCCGCTGCATATTGGGCATGGCCGCGGGGCGGTGGTTGGGGACGTGCTGGCTAATATCCTGCAGAAGGCCGGTTATGATGTACAACGCGAATACTACATCAATGATGCCGGCAATCAAATGAGTATGCTGGGGCGCTCGACGCTGGCTCGTTACCGGCAGCTACTGGATCATCCGGTATCTTTCCCTGAAAATGGTTACCAGGGAGAATATATTAAAGACATAGCTCGGCAGCTTGTAGACACAGCCGGGAATAGCCTGCTGGATAAACCGGAGGCTGAGGCGATAGTCCAGTGCACCCAATTTGCTAAAAACCAGATACTGGGCGGCATAAAAGCTGATCTTAAGCGTTTTGGAGTGCGCTTTGACCAGTGGTTCAGCGAGCAGAGCCTCTACCAACAAAAACTGGTGGAGCAGAATTTAGAATTCCTTGAGCATGCGGGGCATATTGAAAAACGGGAGGGGGCCTTGTGGCTTAAGTCTTCTGCGTTGGGAGATGATAAGGATCGGGTGGTAAAGCGCTCCAACGGCGAACCCACGTATCTGGCCTCAGATATCGCTTACCATCAGCATAAATACCAGCGGGGATTCAAAAAAATAATTGATATCTGGGGAGCCGACCACCATGGTTACGTAGACCGCTTAAAGGCTGCCGTATCTGCCTTGGGACAGGATCCCCAATCGTTGAATGTCTTGCTGGTACAGCTGGTGAGCCTGGTACGGGAGGGAGTGCCGGTAGCCATGTCAACCCGGCAAGGCGAATTTATTACCTTAATAGAAGTATTAGATGAGGTAGGGGTTGATGCCGCCCGTTTCTTTTTCTTGACCCGGCGTTGCGACAGCCAGTTGGAATTAGATTTGGAGCTGGCCAAGAAACAATCCGCCGAAAACCCGGTTTTTTATGTACAGTATGCTTACGCCCGTATTTGCAGTGTTATCCGCCAGGCACAACAGGACGGAATCGCTTTGCCGACAGCCCGCGACGTAGATTTAAAACTACTGAAACATACCGATGAAATAGAGCTGATTAAAAAACTGGTGGAATTTCCAGCCTTACTTAGAGGCAGCGTCCTGGCTTTAGAACCCCACCGATTGACCTTTTATGTGCTTGAATTAGCCAGCCGCTTCCATAAATATTATCACCGCCAGCGGGTAATTACCGAACAAGAGCAAGAAACGGCTGCCCGCCTGGTGTTGGTAGACTCGATTAAGATTGTCCTTAAAATAGTGCTTGATCTTTTAGGTATCAGCGCTCCGGAGCAGATGTAAAGGCACCCTGAAGTTACATCTGTTGGAGGAAGATATTGGCAAAAAAACGCTCAGCTGGTAGGTCTCAAAATAGTGACATACAGTTCGGCCTGAATAAAATCCAGCTTTTTTTGCTTAGCTGTGGTGCCCTTTTGGTCTGCGGACTGTGTTTTAGTCTGGGACTCATGCTGGGCTATCAAATATCCGGGGTGTCGCTGAAGAAGCAATTGCCCTCAAAAGAACAGATCGCTTCATTCATAGAGCAGGGGCAGGAAAGCAGTTTTTATGATACCCTGCCGGATGCACCGATAAAATCAATTAAACCAAAGCCGATTGCTAAAGCCAAGACTAAAACCACAAAACAAAAGACTAAACCGTCGGCTGAGAAAACAAAAAACTATAGCATTCAGGTAGCTGCCTTTAAGAATAAAAAAGCGGCTTACGGCTTACGGGATGAGCTTAAAGACAAAGGGTATCCCGCCTATGTTTCCGAAAACAGCCAAGGAAATACCCTGTGGTACAGGGTGAGGCTAGGTGAATATACTTCCCGAGAAAAAGCCCAACAGGTCACCGAACAGCTTAAAAAAACCACCAAGCTGAAACCGTTTATCTCACCGTGAGTTAAGCCAATAAATTTTAGTGCTCACCTTTTAGCGGAAAGTTTTCATGGGCGGCTTCACTATCGAAATCTATTTCATCGGACCCGGTAGGGCAACCTTCGACATGGCATTTGTCGCAGGTAGATTGGTCAGGTACAGTTAATCCCTTATAGATAAGATCTATTTGATCATAAAAATGTCTCTCCTTGGCCATTGTTTTCCAGTAATATTCCCCAGATCCATGGCAGAATTCACAAGTAATCCCAGCTAAATCACGGGTTTTACGATAGGTGGTAAAACCTCCCGGCTTACCATATCCGGTAGCGTGACACTTCAGACATTCCGGCTCGCTGGTATAATCTTTTTTAGGATCCAGCCCGGCTTCTTCTTTGGCTTCAGCCCGCTTTCCCGGCATAAGGGCTTTAAAAGCATTTAGGTTCATAGTGCCGTCTTTCCATGATTTATATTGTTTATCATGACAGCCGACACAGCTTTTATAACCCATATATTTGGGCGGCTTGGCATAAGAAGGGGATACCGAGAAAAAACATATCCCGGTAAATAGTATGGTTAATGTAAACAAAAAATGACTCCGCCCTGCAATTCTTTTCATGTTTTTCCCTTCACAGTTTTTATGTTTTAATTAATGCCGCTGAATTGTTGGCTTAAAAGAATTACTTTAACATATTTAGATGGTAATAGTAATAAAAAAAATTGTCGGTTTTGTCAAGTTATTTATTTCCCGAATAATTCGGGTCTTATTAACAGCAAAACCACATCTTCCTGATAATATTAACTTTGTCAGCTTCCACACAATAATTTTCAGGCAAGCAAAGTTATCATGGACGTTGGTTTTAGACTCTTTTTGATAATAAGTCCAGGCCGTGCCTGGTCTGGCAAATCATATATAGACTTATGAATAGATCGGGATTTATATTTATTATTTGGGATAAAAAGGGGCAGTTGACAATTTCTGGTTATTATACTACCATCAGCTTGCATAGTTTTTTGAACTGGGCGCAACTTTTATTCCCATATAATACAACTAGTTAGAGATATTATTACACTTATGTTTATGGCTAATCAGGAGACGGAGATGATCTATTTCAGCATGGCTTTTCACCAACATCAACCAGTAGGCAATTTTGACCATGTAATTGAGCATTGTTATGCTCAGGCCTACCTACCGTTTTTAAATGTCCTTGAACGTCATCCATCTATTAAGGTGAGCCTGCATTATTCCGGGCCGTTGCTTAAGTGGATCCAGCGGCATCATGCCGAATTCTTCACACAGCTTAAGGCAATGGTTAAAAAAGGGCAGGTAGAGCTTATGGCGGGTGGTTTTTATGAGCCTATTTTGTCGATCCTGCCTAATCAAGATAAACTGGATCAAATAAAAAAGATGGTGGAATATATTAACGATCATTTTGATTATCAGCCACGTGGATTATGGCTGGCGGAGCGGGTGTGGGAACCCCATCTGGTGGAGCCGATTGCCAAATCCGGGCTGGAATATATTATCCTGGATGATTCGCACTTAAAAGAAACCGGGTTAGAAGATGACGACCTCTATGGCTATTATATTACCGAAGATGAAGGCTGTTGCATTAAAGTTTTTCCCAGTAGCATGCAGCTTAGGTACACGATGCCGTTTGCCGCTCCCGAAGAAACGATTGAATATTTAAGGCATATTGCGGCTGCCGGTGAGGGCTTGCTGGTTCAGGTGGGGGATGATGGTGAGAAGTTCGGCAGTTGGCCCCATACATACCAAACGGTCTATGAGGAGGGGTGGCTGGAGCGCTTTTTTAGCCAGTTAGAGCAGAATAGCGATTGGCTGGCAGTGGTTAATCATTCAGCCTATATAGATCAATATAAGCCCTTGGGAAGTGTTTATCTGCCCACCGCCTCATATGCTGAAATGATGGAGTGGGCGTTACCGACCAAGGCCCGGTTGGATTATATGAATGCCCAGGGGCAAATGGAACACAATCCGACCTGCAAGCGTTTCTTAAAGGGCGGGCTGTGGCGTAATTTTTTAGTAAAATATCCCGAGAGTAATAATATGCATAAGAAGATGCTGTATGTAAGCCAAAAGGTAGCCCAACTGGCCTAAAATGGAAACAGCCCTGCCGAGCTTGAGTTGGCTAAGGATGAATTACAGCAGGGGCAGTGTAATTGTGCCTATTGGCACGGGGTGTTCGGCGGCCTATACTTACCTCACCTGCGGCACGCAATTTATCAGCACCTGATTAAATCAGAGTTGCAGGTGGATCGCCTGCGTCACAAACAGCCGCATTGGATGGAATGTGAACAGCTGGATTTTCTAAAAAATGGCAGTACCAACTTACTGATTAATACCGATATATTTAACCTCTATTTTGACCTGGATGCCGGGGGCAGTATCTTCGAATGGGACTATAAACCAAAAGCCATAAATCTGTTGGACAACTTCAGCCGCCAATATGAAGCTTACCATGAAGATATTAAACGCCGGGTGGGTCATAATGAAGTCGATACCGAAGGCCCGAAGAGCATTCACCATATCCAAAATCTGAAAGAACAGGGGTTAGCTCATTTCCTGAGTTATGACTGGTATCGCCGAAAAAGCTTATTGGATCATTTTCTGGCGCCGGAAACAGATATTAAGGCGTTTATGGAATGTAAGTATGCAGAGCAAGGGGATTTCATAAACCAAACGTATGCTTACAGCAAGAGCCAAAAGGGCGCACAGCTTAAGCTTAACCTGTTTCGCGATGGAGCGGTAAATGGACACCCCGTGAGGATAGACAAGACAATACGCTTAGATGCCGGGTCTGAATCGACCGAGATTGAGTATAAACTGCATAACCTGTCCCATGAGCCGCAGGAGTTATGGTTTGGGGTGGAATTTAACCTGAATCCATTGTATATAGACGGAACTTCTTTCGAGGGGGAGGCGATCCAGGGAGGCCTGCGAGACCCGCTGCAGGCGGATAAACAGAAACGCTGGGATCTCGTGATTCGGGATTTAGGGCTGAAACTGAATATGTCCAGCAATAAACCAGCCGGTGTGTGGTGCTTTCCTATCTATACTGTATCCCAGGCTGAATCAGGCTATGAGCGGGTTTATCAAGGCTCCACTATCCTGTTTCACTGGCGATTGAAACTAAATAGCGGCAAGAATTGGCGTGTAAAGCTAAATAAACAGCTTCTACACATCTAGCTAATGAGTAACAAATGTCAGGTATTAGGGAAACAAGGGGAGCGGGTTGCCGAGAAGTTTATTAAGCGCCAAGGATACAAGATACTGGAGCGTAACTACCGCTGTGCCTTAGGTGAGTTAGACATTATAGCCGAAGATCACAGCGTGTTGGTTTTTGTGGAAGTCAAGACCAGAACAAGCGCCGACTTCGGTGTGCCCCAGGCAGCGGTAACCCACGCTAAGCAGCGAAAGATAGCCCAAATCGCTCAGAATTATCTGGCCCATAAAGAACTATGGGGAGTGGATTGCCGCTTTGATGTCGTTGCTGTAAGCCTTACCAATGACGGGCGAATTGATAAGTTTGAGTTGATCAAAGACGCCTTTCAGTTATAACACATTTTACCCAATAATAATTACTTGCCTGGTTCGGGTTAACGAAGCAGATAAAATACTATTTCAGGAGAACTACAGTTCGGATTTGTGTCGGGGATAAAAATCTTTAAAAAAAGTTGCTGACCGTTTGGACTAAGGGTAACTTTGCCCACCGAATATTTCCCGGCAAGCGTCTTACAGTTGATCATTCTAGGCCATAATTGCTTGTATTCTTTGCCCTGGTGAATGTAAAACGCACTGATTTTGCCATCCTTTATAGTCCCATAGATTTGCCTGCCCTTCTCCGAGGGTTGAGCCTTGCTGCAATCACCATCCGGGCAATAGCTATGCTCAATCAATTCAAACCAGCCCTTTTGCTGATTTTCCGGATCTTCTGCGGGCTTAATCTGATAGCGCAAAAAACCACCTTCATTAATCCACATGCCGGTTATACTCTGAACCGATTCAGCCGGAAAATCCAGCCACCTTAGTTCAGGTTCAGGCGCAGTAGTGGCACATGCGCATATGCTAATCAGCATGGCTATGAGTATAGTCTTCTGGAAAAGGTTTATTAATATCATAATGCACCTCCCTAACAAAAATACCAGTTTAATGGGTTATCAATCTATCTTGTGTAGATTAGCACACTTTGTTTTTTCTTGGCAAGGTTGTTTTTGGAAAGCTTTTGTAATAAGATTATACTTATGTAAAGTTATAGCATGATAACTGACTGAAGCTAAAAAATAAGAGGAGGAGTCATTATGCGACGCGCATCGATCATGGTTTTGTTTCTCTCACTGGTAACGGCGTTCTCCGTCTGTGCCGCAGATATTAATTCAGACTTAATAACCGTGGCGATAAGCGGTGATACGGCGACAGTCGAAGAGCTACTGGCCAAGGGCGCCGATGTGAATGCGAATGATGCAGAAGGCAGAATAGCCTTACTGGAAGCGGCCCGGGAAGGCCACGCCGATACCGTGCAGGTATTGCTTGCCAAGGGTGCCGAGGTAAACATGAAAAATGAATGTTGCGGTGATACAGCGCTCCTGTGGGCCGCCGGTAAAGGCCAAACTAAAATTGTAAAGATTCTTTTAGACGCCGGTGCGGATGTGAACATGAAAAATAATGGGGGCCATACAGCTTTAATGATGGCCACAGAGCATGATCATAATGAGGTAATTGAATTGTTAAAGCGGGCCGGAGCTAAATAATAACTTAAAGGGGTGATTATGTTACGTACAGTATGCATGATTTTTTTAGTAGCATTGGTGATTGGTTTACCAGCCTGTTGCGGTATACCTTTTTATCAGACAATAGAATTTGACCAAGCCGATATAAGGCAAACATTACCAAAAGCCGGTGCATAGGTGAAGGCAAAAGACGTTTTGTATACCACGGCTTTAGCGAAATAAAGGGAGCAAGTTACTTTTTTATGGAAGATGTTTTCTGAGAAGCATCTAAGCTCTCATTCATACTGCCAGTACGATAGCCTTCCAGATCCAGGGTTACATAGGTGTAGCCGATGCGTTTGAATTCTTTAATTACTTGTTGGCGAAAGTTATCGTCCTGAAAACGGGCTAATTCTGAGGCGGGAATTTCAATGCGGGCCATATTGGTGTGATGCCTGACCCTGAGCTGACCAAACCCTTGCCGCCATAAATACTCCTCGGCGGCATTCACCATTTCCAGCTTTTGGGTGGTTATTCTCTCACCATAAGGAAAGCGGGATGACAGGCATGCCGCAGCCGGTTTATCCCAATTGGGTAAGCCTAACTGCCGGGATAATTGTCGAATATCCTCTTTACTTAAAGCGGCTTCACGCAATGGGCTGCGGATCCCCAGCTCTTTTGCGCACTCCATTCCGGGACGAAAGTCCCCTTCATCGTTTTTATTGCTGCCATCGGCTATCCAACTGAAGCCCTGCTGTTTTGCTAAATCTTTTAGCTCACCGAACAGCTCCTCTTTACAGTAATAACACCTATTGGGAGGATTTTGGGCAAACTCCTCACGCTCTAATTCCGCTGAATGGATAGTAAGCTGTTTTATCCCCAATTCCTGGGCAATCTGGCAGCTATATTGATATTCACGCTCAGGGTATGTAGCCGAACAAGCGGTCACCGCCAGGGCCTTGTCTCCCAAGGTATCAGCGGCTACTTTAAGCAACAGGGTACTGTCCACCCCCCCGGAATAGGCCACTATAAGGCTGCCCATCTCGGTTAAAATTTGGGTTAACTTGCTATGCTTTTGTTTTAGTGAGTTTTCCATTATCCGTACATCCTATGAGTTAAGGGTGAATCTATCCATTAAACTTCAATAGACTAAATATTTACTAAATAAAAGGCTGACTACGTCTGCCGGACTATGTCCGCCAGGCTATGCCCCCTGACTATGTCCGCTGTATCCAACCGCCGCCCAGCACGGTATCTCCTTCATAGAACACCACGGCCTGTCCCGGAGCAATGGCCCGCTGTGGTTCGGCAAATTTCACTCTAAATTTCCCCTTGGACAGGGGAGAGATAATGGCTTTGGCCGCTTTTTGGGTTGACCTTACCTTAACCTTTAGCATTCGGGGATTGGTCAGCTCCTCACCAGATACCGTATGGCAACCAGTGGCTATTAAATCGTTACAATATAATTTATCTGCCGGGCCGACGGTAATGGTATTGGCCATCCCATCAATCCTGGTCACGTAGAGCGGATATCCCAGCGCAATCCCTAAGCCGCGGCGCTGACCGATAGTGTAAAGAGATACCCCGTGGTGAAAACCGATTTGCTGCCCTTTACAATCTAATATCGCCCCGGGTTTTATCTCATTGGGGAAGCGTTCTTTTAGTAACTGCTCATAATGATGATCGATAAAACATGCCTCCTGACTGTCCGGCTTATCGGCTATCCGTAGCCCTAAATCTCGGGCTATCTCCCTGGTGCGCCCCTTTCCTTGCTCACCCAGTGGGAACAGAATATGCTCAAGTTGTTTCTGCCCCAGATTAAACAAAAAATATGATTGATCCTTGGTTTTATCTACAGCACATTTAAGCAAAAAGCGTCCCTCTGCATCATTTTCAATTCTGGCATAGTGTCCGGTGGCGATGTATGCTGCCCCCAACTCCTTTATCTTGCTTAAGAGTACGCCGAATTTGAGCTTCTGGTTACAGGGGATACAGGGATTAGGAGTTCGTCCGGCTAAATATTCACGGCAGAAATAATCGACCACATGTTTATCGAATTCTTGCCTCAAATCAAGTACATAATGGGGTATTCCCAGATCATGGGCCACCATTTTGGCATCATCGATATGGCAGGGAGCACAGCAGCTCTGGCGGCGTTTTTCCGCTTTAGCGATGCCATAATCGGACCAGATGTGCATAGTAATCCCCAGCACATCATGCCCCTGCTCCTTTAGCAGAGCGGCGGCTACCGAGCTATCCACCCCACCGCTCATGGCCACGGCTACCCGCATCTAATTATATTCCTCCTAAAATCTATAGCTTAAACCTACATATGGCTGACTCATATTACCCTGAAGGCTGCCCAAACTAAATTTAAAGCGGGAATTAATATCTTCCCTAAAATCATCTTTCAGCTTTTTATTATATTTATGGGTACTGCTTACAGCGCTGTAGATGTTGCCCCCATACCACCCCAACTCAAAAAAGAGCAGTATCCCGCCCGCCACATCATTGCCGCCCCTGAATGATTCAATAGTGCCCCACACAAAAACCCCATTTAGTATAAACGCTACCACGGCATCCTGCTTGTGCCCGGCATATAACTGCCCCATACCGGGTACTACCGCAGATAACCCACCGGCCAGCCCCGGCGATTTGTAGGGCAGCTCCACT
>JAJRUU010000077.1 GCA_024277605.1 bacterium | reverse complement strand
CCCTCCATATATCTCCTGGTACGGGTCTTTGTCTTGATATAACAGGCGGGCTATTTCGATAAGCCGCCGGGTGATCGGCTCATGCGGGTCGTTATAGCGTCCGGGCCGAAGCTCCCGGTCGATAGCCAGCGCCGCCTCAATCCCTTCGTGGATGGCTTTACAGACTAGTTTCGGCTGATTCCAGCTTAAATCACCGACGGCATAAATCCGCTGATTGGAGGTTTTAAGAAAATCATCGATTACCAGATTTCCCCGTTCAATGTTAAGCTCCAGGTCTGCGGGTAAAAAATCCAAATCCGGCAGCTGCCCGACTGCGGTAATAATATAATCTACTCCAACGGTCACCTCTTTTGGATTATCAGGGTCGCTTTTATCGGTAAACAGCATATGGGTTACTTTCCCGTTACGGCTCTTTATCTCCTGTGGCCACATTTTAAAGGCGAACTGCACTCCCTCATGCAGCGCCTCTTCGTACTCTTCTTCATCAGCGGGCATCTCGACGGGCGTTCTGCGATAGTATATCCAGGTATCGCAGCCGATGCGCTTGGCTTCGCGGGCGCAATCTATAGCCACATTACCGCCCCCGATTACGATTACCCTGGCGCCGGGTTCTATAAGCTTTAAGTAACCTTCGACATTAACCTGCTTCATAAGCAACAGCGGATCTATCATCCCGCTTAGTTTATAATCCTCGCCGGGGATGCCCATCAAGCGGTTTTTGAGAGTGCCTGAGGCCAGTATTAAGCGGTCGAAACCGGACAGAATTGGATGAAAATTCTGAGTAGTGATTCTGGTATTAAACGAAAAATTGATGCGATCTATATAGTTGATATTTTGAGTTTGATCATCTGCCGCAGTTCTTATGATCGGGGAATTAAGCTTTGTCTGCACATCATGAGCCAGGGCGTCATTATCGAGGCGGTATTCGGGAATTCCAGCACGCATGGTTCCGCCCCAGGTTGGCTCACTGTCGAAAACAGTGGCCCGATAACCCATTTGGGCCAGGTATATAGCCGCCGCCAGACCAGCCGGGCCGGCGCCGATAATGCCTACGGTTTTATCAGTCTCCTGATATTGGCTCTTGTGCAAGGCGTTGGTTATTTTAAAGGAAACGCGATCCAATACTAATGTTTGCTCGTGGAGCGGTACCTCAGAAGTTGGAATGTTACAGACATAGCCTTTAATCTGTTCTATCGGCAGGGGTTTGCCCTGAGTCTTCTTATAGGTACAGTTGCCTTTACAGTAGCCGCAGACTGTAGCCAGCATTTTGGGAAAGATATTGGTGAGTTGGAGATAGGCCTTCCCCTCGCGAACGTTTTCGGTTACCAGTGATTGAAAGAAAAAGGCCACGTCGGTCTTTAAGGGGCAGGCCAGCTGGCAGTTGGTGAAATGGATGATGTTATAGTCATATTTGCGGCAGTCATGTTTTCCTGCAAGATGGGCTTCGTAATGATCCCGATGCTGCTGTAGACTTTCCAGTACCATCTGAGCTGCCAGTTGACAGAAGCTGCATAAGGCGCCGGCTAAAATATCAGCGCCTAAACTCTCCAGAACCTTCAATCTATCAATAGTAACCGGCCCATTCTGGCTGCCTCCGCTAGCAACAGCCTTCAGGTTTTGATACATTACCTCAGTGCCGATCCGCCCCAGGCTGCAATAGCCGCAATTTTCATGAGCCGCATACTGCATCAGGTGCAGCATCATGTCGACCTGGCAGATATCGGCCCTGGATATGAGTCCCTCTTTTGTACGAATCGCCACAATCGGATCAGCCAGCCGTTGTTTTTCCTCAATAATTTTTAACTCGGCTGAGTCATTAGGATGGTGGAAAGTTAGCGATTTTTCGATTTTATATTCCACGCGATCTCAACTTTTTCTGTTTTGACATTATAAATAGAGGGTATCTTGAAAAATTTAACCACAGGTATCTAGTTGATATTCCGAGGATTAAATTTTGAGCATAACACAGAGATTGGGCGAAAAGGCAATTGGGGACTTGTCCCCTTTTTCAAGGTACCCTCTATACATGGGGTGTATACAGCCAGCTTCCAGCAAGGATGAAATATGCTTAACGATTGACCATTACGCTTATTACATTACAGCTTAACATCAGTGATGTTACAATCTTAATGGAAATAAGGCTAATCCGCAATCTTTTTTTGGTGCAGTTGTTTTTGCCAAGTCTTCAAATCGTGATAGCTTTTTAGTCTATTTGGGATGATACAATACAAAGCAGGCTACACCCGAAAAACTCGGGCAGGCACAGCCTGTTTCTTCAGGACGTTGGTTCATACAGTAGTGTCCGCTCCAAGTTTTTGCACCAGCGGCAAAATGTCTTTTAGTTCTCTCTCCCCTCTGGGGAGAGAGTTAGAGTGAGGGGAAAACCCGGTTTTAAAATCCCCCTCACCTTGACCCTCTCCCCCAAGGGAGAGGAAAAACAAGGAATCTTGTGTTAGAAACTTACCGCAATTCACTACTGTCCGGTTAATAATCGAATAAATTCAACTGGATACAACCAGATGTTTCAGTTTTTTGGTAATCACATTGCGTAAGTAGCTGATAAATATGAGGTCTCTCGAATAAAGAGATGCTCAAAATTTGCAAAATT
>JAJRUU010000076.1 GCA_024277605.1 bacterium | reverse complement strand
TGGCAAATCCCTTATTCTGCTGCACCCTGGTGATAGCGGCCGTCAAGGTCGTCTTCCCATGGTCCACGTGCCCTATGGTACCCACATTGACATGCGGTTTAGTCCGCTCAAATTTCTCCTTAGCCATCTAACCCCCTCCTCCTAGTTGGGGACAGGTCCCCTTTTTCAAATCAGCTTTATGTTTATAATAATACTAGCCAACCTACTGGAGCCCACGACCGGATTTGAACCGGTGACCTCTTCCTTACCAAGGAAGTGCTCCACCGACTGAGCTACGTGGGCCAACCTAAGCTCCAGGTCTAAAAACAAAAGGCTCTCCATCAGCCAACACCTGTTATCTGGAGCGGGAAACGGGACTTGAACCCGCAACCCTCAGCTTGGAAGGCTGATGCTCTAGCCAATTGAGCTATTCCCGCCTTATATTCTTGGGAACCTCGAAAAAGGGACCCTCTAAATTGCACATCTTTGGTGGAGGGGGGAGGATTCGAACCTCCGAAGGCTGCGCCGACAGATTTACAGTCTGTTCCCTTTGGCCACTCGGGAACCCCTCCAATACATTGGGGCTACTATAGCTGAACCCTAATGGCTCCGATTCCCAATCTTTAGGGTACCCTTTACTATTATTTCCAGCGTTACTTTGGCTCTTCTATTAGCTCCACAGTACAACCGCCTGGAGCTGGCGAAGGGATTCGAACCCCCGGCCTGCTGATTACAAATCAGCTGCTCTACCAGCTGAGCTACGCCAGCATCAGTCAATCCCTCTCACAAAACCACCCTGGCACACAATGGTCTCCTGCAAAAACACAACTATATTACATTGTTCCCCTTGCCGTCAAATAAGCAGAACAATTAATTTCTTCCCAGCCAAAACAGCTATTCTATAGAGTTAGCCAGCTAAAATCAAAGCTTATATTTTCAGCTCAAACACGTTTATTGCCCATTTAGCAACATTCTCTAACCTAAGCTTCTTTTTTCTCCTAATATCTATTTTTTACTCGCTTTACCCACTTAATTCAAACCACCAGCGGCTGAAATTCCAAATCAAATCGAACCAAACTAAAAACATCTCTATCAGGGAACCTTCAGGCACTGCTATAAACAAATCAGGTTTTAAAAGAGGCCCTTGACCTTGCCGGTTTCTACATCCACATCCACCCTTCTAAATGCAGGATCAGAACAGGTACCCGGCATAAGTTTTATGTTTCCGGCAATCGGAACCACAAACCCGGCCCCTTTATATGTCAGGATGTCCCGAATCTGGAGTCTCCAGTGCTTCGGAGCGCCTTTAAAGTTGGGGTCATCGCTTAAAGAAAGATGGGTTTTCACCATGCAGGTTCCCATCTTGGAGGTTTCCGGATCGGCTTCCATGGCTTTGGCTTTGTTTAAAGCTTCCTCAGTATAATCGACACCATCAGCGCCATAAACCTCCCTGGCGATCAAGTCAATACGCTCTCTTAATGGGGTGCTAAGCTCATATAAGAACTTAAAATTGTTGGGTTCATTGCAGGCATCAACCACCGCATCGGCCAACTCCAAAGCACCATCGCCGCCTTTTTCCCAATGGCGGGATAAGGCCACTCTGGCGCCGGCGGCCTCGGCAATCCGGCGCACTGCCGCAATTTCAGCATCCGTATCGGTATAGAAAGCGTTTATACAGACCACCGGGTTGATCCCCGCTTTTTTGACCACACTTATAATATGCTCCAAGTTGCTGGCTGCACCGGCTTCCACCCAACCCACATTCTCGCCGCTATACTCATCCGGTAATGGATGCCCGGGGATTGGGGCGGGAGCGCCGCCGTGACACTTAAGCGCCCTGATGGTGGCCACCACTACCGCTGCATTGGGGTGGTTGCCGGAATAGCGGCACTTCAAGTTCCAGAACTTCTCAAAGCCTATATCAGCGCCGAATCCAGATTCGGTCACATGATAATCACCCAGTTTTAAGCCGATCCGATCAGCCACAATTGAGGACTGGCCGATAGCTATATTGGCGAACGGCCCGGCATGCACAAATACCGGCTGTCCTTCGATAGTTTGCATCAGGTTCGGATTAAGCGCTTCCACCATCCAGGCGGTCATGGCGCCATCCACTTCCAGATCAGCAGTGGTTACCGGGTTACCCGATTTATCATAAGCCAGCACTATTTTAGCCATGCGCTGCCGCATATCGGCTAAATCCTTGGCTACCGCTAGAATCGCCATAATCTCCGAAGAGACGGCAATAGCAAAACCGGATTCCATCTCAAACCCGTCCATTTTGCCACCGATACCGATCACGATATTGCGCAACGCCTGGGCGCAAAAATCCATAATCCACTTCATCTCAATCCGTTGCGGGTCGATATCCAAGCGCTTGAGCTTTCTTTTGGCCAGCTTTTCATCGTCATAGTTGGCCTCATGCTGCATCCGGGAAGTAAGCGCCACCATAGCCAAGTTATGCGCATTCATAATGGCGTTTATGTCCCCGGTCAAGCCCAGCGAGAAAGGAGTAAGCGGAATACATTGTGAGAGCCCGCCACCAGCCGCTGAACCCTTGATATTCATAGTCGGTCCACCGGATGGCTGCCGGATGGCGCCCACCACGATTTTTCCTCTTTTGCCCAATCCCTGGATAAGACCGATAGTAGTGGTAGATTTTCCTTCGCCTAAGGGAGTGGGGGTAATGGCGGTTACGTCAATATATTTTCCGTCTGGTTTGTTTCCCAGCCGGTTTAGCGTCCTTTTGAAATCTATTTTACCTACATAATGCCCATGAGGTAGAAGTTCATCTTTTTTCAGACCCAACTCATCAGCCAGTTGATAGACCGTCTTCATCCGGGTTTCGGCCTCTTCAGCTATTTCCCAGTCAGCATGCTTGGTAGGATCCAACGCCATAGTTTGCCTCCTTCTATATCGGTTAATATTTAGATTGTCACCCGGTTTATATATTTAAACACTTTTAACACTTTATATCAGAAGATATTATGGTCTTCCCTAAACCGCCGGTATTTTCACACTTTGCCGCGGCAAATTCCGCTAAAAATAAGACAGAAATATATTAATGGGACTTATTATCTAAGCGAGGTAAACCTGAATGTATCCTAATATAATGAATAAATCAAGTTTTTTTATACTTTTTTTTAATAGGGCCTCTTGCTAAAGTCTCAATATTAAATATAGGCGCAATTTTTTTGTTTGCGTAACTATTTGTTTAATAATGACTTACTAACCGCAGACTACAGCCATTGACTACCCTGAAAGGGCTTTTGCAAGAGGCTATAATATACGCTTAATTTTTCTGATTTTGCCAGATCAATACTCACTGGTGTTAAGTTTACCAGCCACAAGCGTCATAACCGGCGCCCCTTGAAGCTCAACCCCCTTAAAGGGAGTGTTTTTACTTTTGGACTTAGACTTTGCTATATCCAGCGTAAAGCGTTTATCTAAATCTATAATAGTAATATCGGCATCCGCCCCCACAGTTAAGGTTCCTTTATCCAAGCCTAAGATGCGGGCGGGATTAATGGTCAACTTGGCGATAACATCCATAAGCTGCATAGCCCCGGAGTGTACCAGCTTGGTAAGTGCCAGAGGCAGCATAGTCTCCAAGCCTATCATGCCGAATGGGGCATAATTATATTCCGCTTCCTTCTCAGCGCTCGTATGGGGCGCATGATCGGAAGCGATAACATCAATGACGCCGTCTTTTAGACCTTCGATTATAGCGGCTACATCTTCAGCCGTTCTCAAAGGCGGATTAACCTTGGTATTGGTGTCAAAATTACGCACCGCCTCATGGGTAAGACTGAAATGATGCGGCGCAGCCTCAGCGCTAACCTTGATACCCATGGCCTTGGCCCTGGCCTTGGCCTGCCTGACTAACTCTACCGAACCGGCAGTGCTCACATGGGCAATATGAACCCTGGCCCCGGCAAGCGCCGCCAATGAAATATCGCGGGCCACCATTGTTTCCTCAGCCAGCGCCGGCATACCTTCCAGTCCCAGCATGGTGGATATTAAGCCCTCGTGCATTACCCCCTGCGGGGCCAGATCATCATCCTGGCAATGACAGATAAGCGGCATATCCAGCATAGAGGCATACTCTAACGCACGTCGCATTACCTCAGTATTTTTAACCGAACAACCATCATCGGAGTAGGCCACCGCCCCGGCTGCCTTCAGCTCTCCCATCTCAACCAGCAACTTACCCTGTTGCCCCTTGGTAATACTGCCCACCGCATAAACATTACAGTAACCGGTCTTTTTGGCCTGGCTGTATATAAACTCGGTAACCGCCTGATTATCATTAACCGGGTTGGTATTGGCCATACAGACAACCGTAGTGATGCCGCCGTTTACCGCCGCTTTCGTACCGCTTGAAATGGTCTCTTCGTCCTCTCTCCCCGGTTCCCGCAGATGTGTGTGCATATCAATCAATCCGGGTACTACCAGTTTCCCTTGTGCAGAAACTAGCTTAGCCCCGGCTGTAGGATTTATGTTGGAGGCCAGTTGAGCTATATGGCCATTTTCCACCAATATATCCAGCATCTTATCCAGCTTTTGCGAAGGATCAATCACCCGCCCGCCGTGAATCAGCAGTTTCAAATGTCAGCCCCTCCCAAAAGCAGATACATAAGCGCCATTCTCACCGCCAGGCCATTTTTTACCTGCTCTAAAATCACCGAATATGGCCCGTCGGCCACCTCAGGATCAATTTCAACCCCCCGGTTTATGGGGCCGGGATGCATAATCAATACATCCGGCTTGGCAGTCTTTAACTTCTCCAGATTTAAGCCGAACAGCTTGGAATACTCCCGTAGCGAAGGGAAAAATCCCCCATGCTGACGCTC
>JAJRUU010000075.1 GCA_024277605.1 bacterium | reverse complement strand
GTATCTAATTGATAACCCAGATGAATGCAGTCGGATTGGAAAAAACGCCTTAGCAGATGTTAAAAAATATTGGAGTTTCGAAAAATATGTCCTGTCGGTCCTGGATATTGCTCAAGAGTTAACCAGTGAATATGTCAAAGAACCATAAAGGGTACCCTAATACCAAGTTGCAATCAAACATATACTAAATGGGGAGGGAGGACTTTAGCCCTCGGACTTTAGCCCTCCGCTCTTTGGTCGGCCTGAAGGCCGACCTGCCCGAGTGAGAAATTAGTATCATTTTGACCCGCTCTATTCATAAATTCAGACTGGGTTTGCCAGACCAATTGTGAGATAGTGTTTATGAGCCAACGGCCTGAAGAAACAGGCTATGCCTGCCCGAATTTTTCGGGTTGAATGCAACTTGGTATAAAATATTCTGCTTAATTAGGAGGTCTGCTTAATCTATGAACATGATACCTGTATTTAAACCGGCTTATGATAATGAAGAGCTTGAAGCTCTCCGTGAACCTTTTGCCTCGGGCTGGATTGGCTTAGGCCCCAAGACAAGAAAATTTGAGGAAAAGTTTGCTCAGTTTATCAGCACCAAACATGCGGTAGGTTTAAATTCAGGGACTGCCGCTTTACATTTAGCCATGCAGGTTATGGGTGTTAGCGGCGGGGAAGTTATTACCACTCCGATTACCTTTGTGTCTACCAATCATGCAATTTTGTATAACAATGCCACCCCTGTATTTGCTGATGTTGAGGAAGATACTTTAAACATTGACCCGCTTGAGATAGAGAAGCTGATCACCAAGCAAACTAAAGCCATTGTGGCGGTGCATTATGGGGGGCATGCCTGTCAAATGGACGCTATAATGGATTTAGCCGGAAAGCATAAACTCAAGGTAATTGAAGATTGCGCGCATTCCTGTGGGGGACGCTATAACGGACAACCCACCGGCTCGATTGGAGATGTTGGCTGCTTTAGTTTCCATGCGGTTAAGAATCTGGCCTGCGGAGAGGGTGGAATGATCACTCTAAACGACCAGGAGCTGGATACTCGTTTAAGGAGTTTACGCTGGCTGGGGATTACCAAAGACACCTGGGATCGAGCGAAAACAGAGGCCTATTCCTGGTTTTATAACGTAGAAGAGGTGGGTTATAAGGCGCATATGAACGACATCCCTGCTGCATTGGGATTAGTGCAACTTAGGAAACTTGAAAAATTAAACGAGCGCCGTCGTCAAATTGTAAAGCAGTACAATACAGCCTTTTCCGAAGCAGAGTGGCTAATTACTCCAGTGGAGAAAAGTTATACTCGCAGCGCATTGCATAATTACGTGATTAAGTTGGAGCAAAGGGATAAATTTGTCCAGTATATGGCCGACAAAGGTATTTCTACCGGGGTTCACTACTATCCCAATCACTTATATCCAGTATATAAACCATATTACCGGAAATTGCCGGTAGCAGAAAGCGTATGGCATAAAATAGTTACCCTGCCTTTATTTCCCGACTTGACTCAGTCCCAAATAGACTATATTATTGAAACTGTTCTAGCTTTTTCTTAACCCGAAGAGTTCGGGCTTCTTAACTGGCAAGGCAATATTTAGCTGTCGCATTTTAATATTGCCATAACAATGTAAGGTTACTTATTAATGGGTGTAAACTGGCTGGAATCGGTTACCGGAAATAACTTAAAGTCTACCCTCAAGAATATCTTTACCCACAAGGTTACCACCAATACCTTTATTTTATCTGGCGGGCGATTCGTAGCTTCAGCTCTGGGGCTTTTGATTGGTTTGCTGGTAGCGCGTAAGCTGGGAGCAGCCGATTTTGGGGTTTTCTCTATCGCCATGGCGGTATTTGAAATTGCGGTAGTATTTACCGAAATCGGTATTGGAATAAGTCTGGTGCGGTTTGTTCCCATGTACTCTATTAAAGACAAGGGATTAGCCGATTATTATTTGAAAGTTGGTTTCTGGTGCCTGTTGGGATCCGCTTTTCTGGTAGCCGGATTAGGTTTAATTTTATCTCCCACCATTGCTGTTCAGATATACCATAAACCCCAATTAGTAAATCCCATACGGCTGGCCTTTATAGCCGTAATCGGGGGCATTCTTTGGAGTTATCTCCTGTCCAGCCTGCATGCCCGCGAGTTTTTCTCCCGCTATTCCGCCTTTAGCGTAATTGTCGGAGTAATCAAGCTGGGGGTTATCGGAATATTAGTATACTTGGCGGCCATGACGGTGAATAATGTATTAATAGCATATATTTTAATTCCGGTGGTAGGCTTTATTTTAGGTATTATATTTACTCCCACCCCATTATTTAAAGCCAAGGGTAAATTCAAGCAAACAGCCAGAAGTCTGTTTAACTTCAGTAAATGGATTTTTCTGATCGACTTCTTCTTGATGCTTTCTGGCCGGATTGATTTGTTGATTCTGGGCTACTTCGTCAAAGATGAAGTCTTAGGGCATTACTCTATGGCGTATATGATAATAAGTGTGTTTACCATTCTTACAAGTTCATTTGTTAATGTTTTGCTGCCTTATGTCTGCAAATTCGATAATATGACGCAAATCAGGGAGTATGTCCGAAAGATACCCAAGGTTACCTTTACCTGCGCATTGTTTTTGTTACCGGTAATTTTTCTAATCGGTCCGATTATTCATCTGGTAGTAGGTGCCGAGTATACCCCTTCCATTTTAATTTTCCAGGTTATGTTTTTCGGCTTCCTGGTTACTTTTATTGTTGATCCCATATATCTTGTAGCATATGCGGTTAACAAACCGCGTATCTTGTCGCTTTTATGTATAATCAGTTTGGGATTGAGCGCTGGCACCAATTTATTGTTAATCCCACGTTATGGAGCATTAGGCGCCGCCGCCGCATCGGTAACTACCAACTTTCTGGTGGGCATAATCGGGGTTAGTTTAATTTATAATTACGTATATAAACAAGACAGCATGTGAGCAAGTATGCCAAACGATTCACATAAAAAACAGGAAGAAGAATTTTTCGATCAACTAACCCATGATGCCACAAAAACCAAGCGTTATGACCGACTAAATGATTTAGGATTCCAGGAAGCGTTCATAGCCTACTTCGATTCTTTTCTTGGTGATTTAAGAAATCAACGTGTATTGGAATATGGCTGCGGCAATTATGGAGACCTCTCCTTAAAGCTGGATAAAACCGGGGCTTGCGTGACTGCCGTAGACCTCTCGGGGGAATCCATGCGAAGTACCTATAGGGTGCTTAAGGAGCATCGCTTATTAGATCAAGTAACCCCCTTAAAAATGGATTGCGAGGTATTGTGTTTTGCCGATGCAAGTTTCGACCTGGTGGTAGGGCGGGCTATACTGCATCACCTGAGGCTCGAGCTGGCCTTACCTGAGATAAAGCGTGTATTAAAGCCCGGGGGGAGGGCTTTGTTTATTGAGCCAATGGGAACCAACCCCTTCTTGAACCTGTATCGCAGGCTTACCCCCAATTCCAGAACGGAAGATGAACACCCGCTGACAAACGCCGATTTTGCGCTACTGGCAAAATATTTCCCCCAACTCTCACATCGCGAGTTTAATCTGCTGTCTTTACCATTTATTTTTGCCGCCGGGGTATTTAAAAATAAAACATGGCTCAACAACTTATTGCCTAAGTTTGCGGCTGCGGACAAGTATTTATTCGAGCGCCTGCCGTTTTTAGCCCGATATGCCTGGACTACTGTAATCTCTCTCTCATATTGAATTCCATGAAAGTACTAGTAATCAGCAGTATGTTCCCCAACAATGTACAGCCAACCTTTGGCATATTCGTCCAACAGCGTATAATGCGCCTGCTGAAACACTGTCACATAAAAGTAGTAAATCCCATTCCCCATTGCCCGGTTGTAGGCGTACTTGCGCGCTATGCCTATCGAGGCAAAGTCAAGCGCAAGCTGAATATAGGAGGGCTGGATGTTTATCATCCCCGCTTTTTTTCTATTCCCATGATACTAAAACCCTTAGATGGAATATTTTATTTCCTTTGTTTAGCGCTGTTTTGCCGCAGGATCCGCAAAGAATTTGATTTTGATATTATTGATGCCCACCTGGCCTTTCCTGATGGTTTTGCGGCGGTGCTGCTGGGTAAGCTGCTCAAAAAACCGGTATGTGTTACCTTAAGGGGGCACGATATATTTGAACTGCCCAAATATCCGATACGCAGGCGACAGGTGCTTTATGCCCTAAACCAGGCTACAGTGGTTTTTTCGGTAGCCGATGCCTTAAAACGGGAAGCGGTGAAATTAGGGGTGGCCGAAGAGAAATTTGTGCTGGCTGCCAATGGAGTGGATACCCAGCTGTTTCATCCAATGGGTAAGATGCAGGCCAGAGGAGAATTGGGGTTGCCGCAAGATAAAAAGATTATCCTCTCTGTCGGACATCTGGTGGTACGCAAAGGGTTTCAGCATATTATTCGGGCAATCTCGATACTAGCCAGGCAGGGCAGGGGGGGTAGGGGGAATCTGCAATTGGTAATTGTAGGAGCAGGCGGTATAGAAGGTGACTATAAGATACAACTGGATGAATTAATCCAGCAGTTAGGGTTAAAGGATATCGTATATTTTGCCGGCAGCCGCCCCTATGCCGAGCTGTATAAATGGTATAGCGCAGCTGATATTTTTTGCCTGGCCAGCACAAAAGAAGGCTGGGCTAATGTATTATTGGAGGCCCTGGCCTGTGGCAAACCGGTAGTGGCTACCAAGGTGTGGGGCACCTCAGAGGTGATTGCTTCTGATGATATAGGTATACTGGTTGAAGCGGAAAACCCAACCGCTTTAGCTTCCGCTTTGGATCGGGCGTTGCAAAAGCAATGGGATGTTGATATAATTAAAAGCTATGCAAAGCAACATACCTGGGAGCTGACAGCAGAGAAGATTTACAGTGAATACAAAAAGATACTTGAAATATTTTGAGTGGGATGAGGCTTATGAGCCAACGTCCAAATGTTGGTTTGCCCATAACAAAACCCGAATTTTTCGGGCTAATAAATAAGAGGTGACAAAATGAATTCAAATATATTCCGTGAGTATGATATACGTGGAATTGTGGGGAAGGATTTAACTCCAGAATTAGTGCTGCTTTTAGGGAAAGGATTTGGCAGTTACTTACAACGTCAGACACAGGGTAAGGTAGTCAGCGTCGGTTATGATGTTCGCTTAAGCTCACCTGCGTTCTGCGAAGCGCTTATAGACGGATTAATCTCTACCGGCTGTGAGGTGATAAATATCGGTCTGGCCGGCACTCCATTGGTCTATTTCTCGTTGTTTGAACTTGATCCAGCTGGCGGAGTGATGATAACCGGCAGCCACAATCCTGCCGACTTTAACGGTTTTAAGCTTTGTGTAGGCAAGGCCACGCTCCATGGAGAGCAAATACAAGAGATAAAAAAGATAATTGAACAGCGGGATTTCATTTTAGGTGGGGGGTCTGTACGATCTGCTGCTATGATCAAGCCATATGCTAATCGTTTGAAAAACAAGATAGAATTAGGCAAAAAGATAAAAGTAGTGCTGGACTGCGGCAACGGCTCCGGCAGTATAATGGCGCCTCAGCTACTCAAGGAGTTGGGTTGTGATCTGATTGAGCTCTACTGCGAGCCGGATGGGCGTTTCCCCAATCATCATCCCGATCCCACCGTACCCAAATATCTGGCCGATCTTATTGATACGGTGAAACGTGAAAAGGCCGATGTGGGTATCGCTTATGACGGGGATGCAGACCGTATTGGCGCAGTGGATGAGCAGGGTCGGATATTGTGGGGAGATGAGCTGATGATTATTTACTCGCGTGATATTTTAAAGCGCACCCCCGGCGCAACTATTATCTATGAAGTAAAATGCTCACAAAACCTGGGGCAGGATATAACCAAAAACGGCGGGCGGGCGATTTTGTG
>JAJRUU010000074.1 GCA_024277605.1 bacterium | reverse complement strand
TATTCGGTTTTCAAACGGTAAATATCGGTCATGAAGATGTCTATTCCCTGGATGTGCTGGCTATTATCCTGGGTCAGGGGCGTAGTTCCCGGCTTTACCGCAAGCTGAAAGAGGAAGCCGGAGTGGTATATAGTATAAGCGCATTTTCATACACTCCCACTTATAAAGGATATTTTGCGGTTAGCGCCATGCTGGATCATGCAAACCTGGCTCAAGTAGAAAAGCTTATCTGGGAAGAGCTGGATAGAGTAAAACAAGGGGATATAACCCCGGCGGAATTAGAAAAGGCCAAGAATCAGGTGATCAGTGACCTGTTGTTAGAACAGGAGACAGTTGAGGGGCAGGCGCATGATCTGGGAGTAAATGAATTTCTAACCGGAAACTATAGATTCTCAGCTCACTATATGGATCGTATCGGAGAAGTAACCTTATAACAATTGGTCATGACAGCCAAAAGCTACTTTAAACAGGACAAAGCGGTGTCGGCGGCCCTTGTCCCCCCGGCGGCGGAAGAGGTTAAACCTAAAGCGGCTTCTTCGTCTAAGTCAGAAGTTAAAATAAAAAAATGGGTACTGGAAGATAACGGGCTGACCTTGCTGGTAAGAGAGAATCACCAACTGCCGCTGGTTACCGTGCATGCAGTGCTTAAAGGCGGGGTGCGCGCCGAACAGGAGAATAATAACGGCGTGTTTAATTTCATCCAGCAAATGCTGCTTAAGGGCACAAAGAGCATGTCCGGTGAGCAGATTGCAAGTACCTTAGAATCTGTGGGCGGTCACATAGATGTTGACAGTGGGACTAACATCGCTAACTGTACCATTACAGTTCAGCAAAATGATCTTGGCCTGGCTGTAAAATTATTGGCTGATGTATTGATGAATCCCGGTTTTCCAGAGACCGAATTGGAGAACGCCCGGGCTAAAATACAGGCCGATATTTCCGCCCAGAATGATGAGCTGATTTATGTAGCCCGCAAGCTGTTTATGAAAGCTTTATTTCGGCAGCACCCTTACCGCTTGCCCTCGTTGGGTACGGAAAAGAGTGTGGCGGGCATTAGCCGTGACGAACTGCTAAAGATGCATAATGACTACTATGTGCCCAATAATATGGTATTGAGCGTTTTTGGGGATGTAGCTGCCGATGAGGTTTTAGGGCATGTAAAACAAGTCTGGGGCCAGTTTAAAGCCAAAGACCTGCCGCCGCTCGATATAACCCCTGAAGGGGCGTTAACCGAAAAAAGATTAGTGCAGGAGGCGGCAGATAAAGAGCAGACGGTACTGCTGCTGGGGTATCCCGGAATCGACATTTTGCATAAAGACCGCTACGCTTTCCGGGTATTGACCTATATCCTTTCGGGACAGGGTTCCAGAGTATTTGACAATTTACGGGAAAAACAGGGGCTGGCGTATTACGCGGGCGCCTTTATGTTTAGCGGCATAGACCCGGGGGCGTGTATCTTTTATGTCGGGACTACCGCTGAAAAATTAAAAGATGCCCGCGAGGGGTTGCTACTGGAGATAGATCGGCTAAGAGAAGAACTGGTTACAGACGATGAGCTGAACCTGGCCCAACAAAATATAATCGGCAACCAGTTGATTGCCCGCCAGCAGAACCAGAGCTTTGCCGAAGAAGCAGCCTTAGATGAGTTATTGGGGTTGGGTTACGAGGAAATTGAGCGCTTCAAACAGGGTATCCGGCAGATAACCCGTGAGGATATAAAACGGATTGCCAAAGAATATTTTACCAAAGATGCTTATGTGTCGGCTACTGTGGGGGATTTACCCGAACAATAAAGTTTTTTTGTTTTAAATGTGTACCTGATGGAGCGGACACTACTGTACCTAATGAGGATTTTTATATGGACAATTTAGATAAACAGTTGATAAACCGGATACAGTCCGGTTTCCCCATTACTTCACGCCCGTATCAGCAACTGGGCGGGGAGTTGGGGCTAAGCGAGGAAGAGGTCATCTCTCGCTTGGCCCGGTTGAAAGAGCAGGGTATCATTCGCCGCCTGGGAGCCGCCTTTGATTCTAAGAAGCTGGGATTCAGCAGTATACTGGCAGCTATGAAAGTACCTCAAGCCAGAGTAGATGCGGTAGCCGAAATACTAAACAGCTACAAGGGAGTAACCCATAATTATTTGCGGGATGCTGAATATAATATGTGGTTTACGCTTACCGCTGAATCTAAGGCACATCTACAAGAAATCATTGCGGAAGTAAAACAGAAAACCGCTATTTGCGAGGTGCTTGAGCTACCGGCAACCAGGTTATTTAAGATAAAGGTGGATTTTAACTTAGAAAAAAAGGCTTAATTTCCTGACAGTATCTACTTAACCCGACTTATTCATAAATTTAGGCTGGGTTTGCCGTATCCCTTGCGAGATAAGGTTTATGAGCCAACGTCCGATGAAGCTTTGTTTTCCCAATGGGGCGGGAATGGGAAGCTAATAAGTTTATAATGTTCAACTAAATATCGATTCGCCCATAACAAGACCAGAATTTTTCGGGTTAAGGTATACTGCGTGCGCCCAAAGGAAGTTTTATGCTGAAGGTGGTTCCTTGTCCTACCTCACTATCTACCCAGGCTTTTCCTTTATGCTCGTTTAATATCCGCTGACTTACCGCCAGTCCCAGACCTACTCCACGGGGCTTGGTAGTATGGAATGGGGTGAAGATTTTATTTAAATCCTGTGGTTTTATGCCGACCCCGGTATCCGCTATATCCACTTGGATGTAGCTGTGCGAATTGTGTTTATTCTGCCCACTATCAGCCCGAACGCTTATTTTAAGTTCTCCACCATCGGGCATGGCCTGAACCGAATTTAAGATCAGGTTTAAAAACACCTGCTGTATTTGGCTGGCATCCAGCTTTATATCGGGCAATGCGGGCTGGTATTCCTTAACTACCGATATATTATTACGGCTAATGTTTTGGGTTTCAAGGTCGATGATGCGGTCAATTATTTGCGGCAGGTTGCAGGCTTGTTTCTGCGGCTTCGAGGGACGCGAAAAGGCGAAGAACCTGATTAAAAACTGGTTCATGCGATTTATTTCATTGATTATTCGATCCAGATATTCCTTGCGAAAATCCCCAGGTTCAAAGTTTTCCTTTAAAGTTTCAGCCGTGGTCATAATGCCGGCTAATGGATTTCTGAGTTCATG
>JAJRUU010000008.1 GCA_024277605.1 bacterium | reverse complement strand
TCAAGATCAAGGCAGCCACATGTGGCCATGCGAAAAATTTAACCGCAGGTATATGTTTGATATTCCGAGGATTAAATTTTGAGCATAACGCAGAGCTTGGGCGAAAAGGCAATTGGGGACTGGTCCCCTTTTTCAAGGTACACTTAAAGGCGTGAGGAACTAGGGTGAAGATCGGCATTATCTGCTACCCCACATTTGGTGGGAGTGGCGTCATTGCAACCGAGTTGGGCAAGAGTTTGAGCGAGCGGGGGCATGAGGTACATTTTATCTGCTACAACCTGCCGGCCAGGTTAACCACTTCGGCAAAAAATATCTACTTTCATCTGGTAGATGTAGTGAGCTATCCGCTGTTTAAATTTCCGCCTTATACCATAGCGCTGGCTTCAAAAACCGCCGAGGTGATCGAGAAATATAAACTGGAGTTGATTCACGCCCATTATGCCGTACCCCATTCCACTTCAGCTCACTTAGCGCAACAGGTAGTGGGTAATAAATCGGTTAAGATTATCACCACCTTACATGGTACCGATATTAGGCTGGTGGGACTCGACCCATCATACTTCAGAGTAACCAAATACGCCATTGAAAACAATAACGGGCTTACCGCCGTCTCTCAATACTTGGCCAAAGTAACCAAGGATGAGTTTTGTACTAACTGTAATATTCGGGTGATTCCCAATTTTGTGAACACCGCACGCTTTTTAAGACAACCAAATCAGTCATTGAGAGGCCATTATGCCAAGCCCGATGAAAGAATCATCACCCATATATCCAACTTCCGCTCGCTTAAGCAGGTGCCGGATGTAGTGCTCACCTTTGAGAAGATAGTCAGGGAATTACCCGCCAGGTTACTTTTAATCGGGGAGGGGCCTGAATTCGACCGGACGCTGGAGTTGGTAAACCGGCTCTCACTACGACAGCAGGTTACCTTCCTGCATCAGTTGGATAATGTACAGGATATACTGGGGATTTCCGATCTGTTCTTATTGCCGTCTGAGATGGAATCGTTCGGGCTGGCGGCACTGGAAGCCATGAGTTGTGAGGTGCCGGTAGTGGCCTCGGATGTGGGCGGCTTACCGGAAGTGGTGGAACATGGAGCAAACGGTTTCTTGGCCCCCATAGGGGATATTGAGCAGATGAGCCGCTATGCGCTGCAAATCCTGCAAGATAAAAAACTGGCTGAACAGTTCGGCGCCCGGGGGCGGGAGATTGCTAAAATAAAATTCTCTGAGGATACTATTGTAAAAATGTACGAAGATTATTATCAGGAGATACTAGCCGGTTGAAGATCACTTCCCATACTAAAGTAGTAGGGATACTGGGCTATCCGATTAACCACACCCTCTCACCACAGATGCATAATGCCGCCTTTGCGCACCTGGGATTGGATTACGTGTATTCGAGCTTTGAGGTAAAACCGGAAAACTTAAGAGGAGCGGTTAGGGGACTTAGGGCCCTGAACATTGCCGGGGTTAATGTAACTGTTCCACATAAAGAGCGGGCGCTTGAATATTTGGATGAACTCTCGGAAAACGCAAAAAAATTGGGGGCGGTGAATACCATAAAGCTGGAGGGGGAGAAGTTGTGCGGCTACAACACCGATAGCGAGGGTTTTATAACCTCATTAGAGAAAGAGGGCAATACCGATCCTGAGGGGAAAAAAATATTACTCCTGGGAGCCGGTGGGGCGGCTAAAGCAGTGGCGGTTAGCCTGGCGAATCAGGGAGCAAGAAAAATCAGCATCGCCAACCGCACTAAAGAGCGGGCTAATGCGCTGGTTACTATGCTAAAGCATATAGCCCCTCAGGTGGAAGCAAATTGTCTGCCTCTTGGTGGCGACGAACTGAATAAATGCGCCACTGAAGCGCAGCTTATCATAAACGCCACCTCAGTGGGCCTAAAATCCGACGCCATGCCACCCATAGATGCAAACGCACTCCATGCGGGTCAGTTGGTATACGATTTAATCTATAGCCCAGCTAAAACTAGATTACTGGCTGAGGCTGAGGCCAAAGGCGCTAAAATTTTAAACGGTCTGGGAATGCTGGTATATCAAGGAGCTCTGACCTTTGAAATCTGGACTGGTAAGAAAGCGCCGGTTAGAGTAATGCGGGAAGCGATAATGATTTGACCACAGAGGGGCACAGAGGCAGGCACAGGCAAAGCCTGTTTCGTATTTTTTATCCATTGTGGTAAATTGGCAGTTACCCTGAGTCCTTTTTTGATGGTCTCGTAAAAAGTCAGAAAACACAGATTATTGTCATTCCCGTGTAAACGGGAATCCAGTATTTTACGATAGTTAAAATCAGGATGGATTCCCGCTTTCGCTGGAATGACGACTTTTTGCGACTCCATCTTTTTTGCATTCTGTATTTGTTTTTCCTCTGTGCCCTCTGTGGTAAATTTTTTGTTTTATTAAAATAGCGGGGGCTTAAGATGAGCAGGAGATGGGGTATAGCTTTAATGGTGTTCACAGCGGTTTTGCTGTTTGCCGCTACGAACACCATGGCCGTCAAATACTTAGAGATGTCTATAGATGAGCAAATATAACAAGCTCTTATGGCGAATTTTGCAAGGTGCATCTGATAAAAACATCCCTTTTGCAGGATTGTGTCAGTTGTTGTATCATTTGGGCTTTGATGAACGCATTCGTGGCAGCCACCACATATTTACTAAAGCTGGCGTTGAGGAAATCTTGAATTTGCAGCCTAAGGGTGCTGTGGCTAAACCATATCAAATCAAACAGGTTCGCAATCTGATTTTGAAGTATAAATTGGGAGGTGAAGTAAGTGACCAAATATGAGGTAATTATCTACTGGAGTGAGGAAGATCAGTCATTCATAGCCGAGGTTCCCGAATTACCCGGATGTGCGGCTGATGGAACTACTTATCAAGCGGCCCTGGCTAACGCAGAAATAATCATTCAGGAGTGGATTGAAACCGCCAAGGAACTAGGCCGTCCGATTCCTGAACCCAAGGGGCGTCTGGTATTTGCATAACACCTTTTAACCCATGAGAAAAATTTATGTCTCTATGTACGCTAACTATATTACCGGATAACAAAACCATTCAGGTGCCCAAGGGTTCGGTATTGCTTAAAGCAATTGCCGATGCTGGAATCGCCATCGATAGCTCCTGCGGGGGCCAGGGGGTGTGCGGGCGCTGCCGGGTGGTGGTGCAAGCGGGTGACTATAAGCCCGAACCCACTCCGCATCTGACCGATAAAGAAATTGAGCAGGGCTATTGTCTGGCCTGTGTCACCTTAGTAGAGGGGGATATGCGTATCAGTATCCCCCCCACTGTGCAGCTGGGTAAGGAGAAAATACTGGCCGGGGTTGCGGGCGAGGTGGGCTATCCCTTAACCGTCGGGCATTGGGAGATAGATCCCCGCACCAAGAAGCTGCACTTACAACTTCCCCCGCCCAGTTTGGATGACTGTATTAGTGATTTGGAGCGTATACGCCGCGAGCTTAAAGCCAAGGGTTTTAAGCATCGTGAGATACATTGCGGACTCGAGGTATTAAGGAAACTCAGCCGGGCGCTGCGTGAGCGGGAGTGGGAGATTACCCTGACTTTGGTAGAGCAGGATTGCCTGCTGCATATCGTGGATGTCGAGCCGGGGGATGTAACTCAGCACTGTTACGGGCTGGCGATTGATGTGGGTACTACCAGCGTGGTGGTGCATCTGGTGGACTTAATCGATGGGCGGGCGGCGGCGGTAGCCTCCAGCTATAACGCTCAAGTAAGTTGTGGCGAGGATGTGATATCGCGTATTATCTATGCCCAAAAAGGGGGGCTGGATGAGCTGCATCAAAAAGTGATCTCCACGATAAATAATTTGATAGATCAGTTGGCTACAAAAAGCGGTATCGCCCCGGATAAACTGGAAGGGGTGGTGGCTGCCGGAAATACCACCATGACCCATCTGCTTTTGGGGATTGATCCCACAAATATTCGCCGCGACCCCTATATCCCGACTGCCGCTCACTTTCCGCTGATACGCGCCTCTGAGTTGGGGCTTAGGGTTAACCGCCAAGCCCTGCTGTACTGTATGCCCTGTGTCGCCAGTTATGTCGGCGGGGATATTACCGCCGGGGTATTGCGTGCTGAAATACATAAAAGGGATGAGTTGTGCTTGTTTATCGATATCGGCACCAATGGCGAGATTGTACTGGGTAATAAAGAGTGGTTGATAGCCGCTTCCTGCTCGGCCGGTCCGGCGTTTGAGGGTGGTGGGGTAAAATGCGGTATGCGGGCCATGACCGGGGCCATTGAACAGATAACTATTGATCGTACGACTTACGAACCGGAGTGCATAAAGGTAATCGGCGGCGGCAAACCCAGTGGGATTTGCGGTTCAGGTATCATTGATGCGCTGGCGGGGCTATTTTTAGCCGGGGTGGTAGACCGCAAGGGAAAGATTAACTGTGAGCTTATATCGCCCCGCATACGTTGTCATGAAGGGGTGGCTGAATATGTGTTGCTATGGGCCAATGAGAGCCTGACCCAGGCAGATATTGTGTTGACCGAGCTGGATATTGATAATCTCATCCGGGCCAAGGGGGCCATGTATGCCGGTTTTCGAGTGTTGCTTAATCAAATGGGGCTTGAGTTTGGACAAGTTGACCGTTTTTTGATCGCCGGTGGACTGGGTAATTACTTAAACATTGAAAGTGCGGTAGCCATCGGGCTGTTACCCGATATTCCCTCTGACAAGTTTGAATATCTGGGAAACAGCTCGGTCATCGGAGCGCATCTGGCGCTTTTGTCCAGTAAGCTGCGCCAGGAGGGTGAGCAAATCGCCAAAAGCATGACCAATATAGAGTTGAGCGTATCGCTTGATTTTATGGAGGAATATACATCAGCTTTGTTTTTGCCGCACACTGATTTTAATGCCTTCCCCACGGTGGCTAAACTAATGAACAAGGGTACCCACAAAACATAAAGCACTTACCATGGCGAATCTACCCTATAGTGTTACTATAGAAAATGGAGTAAAGTATTTTAGCTCTAAGCTGCTGGATGAGGTTGATTTTTTGTTAAATGCCTCAAGCAGCCGTCAAGGGGGGATGAGCAAAGGTACGTTTAGTGCGCTTAATCTGAGTAAGGCTGTGGGGGATGCTGATGAGGATGTAGTACAAAACTGGCGCTTATTCTGCGGCGTGCTGGGGATAAATACACAGCAAATCTTTGAAGTAAATCAGGTGCATGGCAATAACGTGCTGGTAATAGATGCACAATTGCTGGCTAAGAAACAAAATGGGCAACTTAAACAAGCTATTTCAGCCGATGCCATCGTTACCGATCAGCCGGGAGTAGCGCTTACGATACTCACTGCCGATTGCCTGCCCATTATCATCGTTGATCCTCAGAAGAAGGCTATTGCCATGGTACACGCAGGCTGGCGCGGCACCTGCCAGGGGGTGATCCAGCAGACGTTGAATAGATTAGCTGAATGCTATGGGGGAACTCCCGACAATTGGCTAATCGGCATGGGCCCTTGTATCGGTAATTGCTGCTATGAAGTAGGCGCTGATGTGGTGAATATTTTTAGAGAGAGTCACGCTGACTGGTATACCTATTGTTACTATAAGGGAGACAAATGGAGCTTTGACCTGATAGGCGCGAATATGTCACAATTACTTAAAGCGGGAGTGCGGCCGCAAAATATTTGTGAGCTTAATATGTGCACCGCCTGTCAGCCGGAAGATTTTTTCTCTTATCGAAAAACGCTTGGGGCAACCGGGCGCATGATGAGTTTGGCAATGCTCAGAGAATAATGGGATAACCCGAAGTAGAGCAGAACTTATGAATAATATAATTCTCACCGGATTTATGGCCACCGGAAAAACGGTAGTTTCAAAGCGATTGGCTGAAAAGCTGGGGTATAGATTTGTGGATACCGACCAGCAAATTGAACGCTATACCAAAAAAAGCGTATCGGATATATTCACCCAGGCTGGAGAGGCTGAATTCCGGCGGCTGGAGAAGTTACTGCTGCATTGGCTGATTCATTACGAGCGGGCGGTAATTTCCAGCGGTGGGGGGATGATTGTAAACCCGGATAATCTAAAAGAATTAAAAAAAATGGGGAAAATTATTTGTCTTACCGCCTCCCCGGAGGTAATATTAGAGCGCATAAAGCATGAAACCCAGCGCCCGCTACTGCATAATCCTGACCCGCTATCCAAAATTAAAGAGCTGTTGGTCAAACGGGAAGCCTCCTATACCAATGCCGATTATACGATAGACACCTCACAGCTTAGCGTGGAAGAAGTGGTTGAGCAGATAATCAAATGGTTGGATGGTTTTAAGTAAACGCCAACCCTCATCAACTTAATTTCGAATAAACCCGCAACAACTGCTCCCCGATTATATCCCAGGCGTATTTTCGTTTAATCCGCTGGTAGGCATTTTCTATAAGTTTTTCCCGTAAGGCTTGATCGTTATATAGCCGGATAATTTGTTGTGCCATATCCTGTGGCTCATCGGCGATCAGGATATGCTCATCGGCGTTAAGCGCAAGCCCTTCAGCCCCCACCGAAGTAGCCACCACCGGTAATCTTAAGCTCATGGCATCCAAAATCTTTAGCCGGGTACCCCCGCCTACTTTTAAGGGGACTACCAGTATCTGTTCAGGGTGTAACACGCTATGGATGTTGTCCACCTTATCTAAAATGGTTATATTTGGCTTTTGCACTAATTGACGGACTGCCGCTACTGGGTTACGCCCTAATATATGCAGCTTTATGTCGGGGATTTCCTGCTTAATCAGGGGCAATACCTGCTCACAGAAATATAGTACCCCTTGATAATTAGGCATATAGTCCATGGCCCCGATGAAAACCAGCGATGGTTTATTGCCGGTTGGGGACAACGTCGGACGCTGCGGCTCCACTCCGTTAGGAATTACCTCAATCTGCGCCTGCGGGGCAATATCAGCCAGCTCTTGTGCATCATTGTCCGAGCAAACCAAACAGCGGTGCATACGCCGGCAAAGCCGCCGTTCAACTTGCACTGTTTTTAGCCGCTGAGTATAAATATACCCCTTCTTTATGGGGTTGCGCTCCTGTTGGTAGAAACGCTGTAGCATGAGTGATAATATATTATGGGTATCCAGTACGCTTATTAATTCGTCTGGCAGGTAATCGATATATTGGGCGGCATCCAGATGGTTGAAGTGAATGGCCTGATATGATCCTGCCCTAAGTTCAGTCTGTATACCGGCCAACAATTTCGCTGAAAAATTTTTATACATAAAATAAGGTTGATCACCATATAGACTACGCACCAGGCTTTTTATAAGTAACCGGCGACTGCCGGTTCTTAGCGGGAAGGTGGAGACTTTGGCGCACAGCTGTTTAAGCTCATCGCAGGCAGTTGCTTCTTCCGGGGCTGTAACATTTGAGAGCAAGGTCACCGAATGCTTTTTCGCCAGTTGCTTTAAGATATTAAAGCTGCGGATATTTCCCCCATCATTAAGCGGGTAGGGGATTTTTTGGCTGACAAACAGGATGTTCATGAAGCTATAAGTGTATAGTGAAAGGTGGCGAAACTTGCTGAGGCTCAGCTTAACATGCTTTTTGTAACAGTACAAGGTTTGTACCCTTGAAGTTTACACAAAATCGAATTGACAATAGATGGCTAAATTGTTAGCATATGGGCATCAAGCTACAACATAAGTTTGAATTCCAACAAAAACCAAGAGAGTGAATGCCTTATGTCAACTGAATTTAAAGAAGATTCCTATTATATTGATCAGATAAACCGATTGCGTAAAGAGCGTAATGCGGTTATTTTAGCCCATAATTATCAGCGGGGAGAAGTACAGGATATTGCTGATTTTGTCGGAGATTCACTGGGCTTGTCGCGCCAGGCGGCAAGTACGGAGGCTGAGGTGATTATTTTCTGTGGGGTGCGTTTTATGGCAGAAACCGCTGTCATTTTATCCCCCCAGAAGATTGTGTTACTGCCTGATCTACAAGCCGGTTGCCCTATGGCTGACATGATTACCGCTCCGCAACTACGGGAAGCCAAGCAAAAACACCCGGATGCCACCGTGGTTTGTTATGTAAACAGCTCGGCTGAGGTGAAAGCCGAAAGCGATATCTGTTGTACCTCCACCAATGCCATCTCGGTAGTAAAATCGCTAGGCAAGCAACAGGTGCTATTTGTGCCGGATGAACATTTAGGCCGATATGTAGCTTCCAAGACCGAGGCTGATATTATCTTCTGGCCCGGTTATTGCCCCACCCACTACCGGGTGTTACCCGAAGACATCCTAAAAGCCAAGGAACGCTACCCCAATGCCGAAGTAATAGTGCATCCCGAATGCCGACTGGAGGTAATCGTGCTGGCTGATGAGGCTTTGAGTACTGGGGGAATTATAAAGTATGTCAGTGAGTCCGCCGCTGATGAAATCATACTGGGTACGGAGTTAGGGATGGCCTATCGCCTGCAGAAGGATTATCCCCATAAACGGGTGCATCTGGCCACCGAGAAGTTAATCTGTCCCAATATGAAGCTCATTACCTTGGATAAGATAGCCTCCGCCCTGGAGAATATGCGACCTCGGGTTACCGTACCGGATAATGTACGAGACAAGGCAAAAAAAACCCTGGATCGCATGCTGGCTATTTAATAAAATTAATCTAATAAACCTATGAATGATGTTTTCGTAAAAAGTCGTCATTCCCGCGAAAGCGGGAATCTCTTATGATTTTAACTGTCTGAAAATACTGGATTCCTGTTTTCGCAGGAATGACAAAAATGTGTGTTTTCTGACTTTTTACGAGTTCATCATGAATAGATCAGGTTAAAAGGTATAAATGGTAGGCAGGGCAATCTAACTGGCGGCTTGGGATACAGCGGCAGTTTCAAAACTGGCCATCTGGGTCAGTATCTTTACTCCCGCTTCGACCAAGCCTATCCCCATTACGGCCCCGGTGCCTTCGCCCAAGCGCAGGTTGAGATTGAATAATGGCTTAAGCCCTAAATGCTCTAAAATTATCTTGTGCCCTATTTCTACTGAGCAGTGAGCGGCCATCAGGTAATCTTTTACCTCGGGTTTCAGCTTGCAGGCAACCAGCGCAGCGGCCCCTGAGATAAAGCCGTCCACCACTACCGGTATATGATGAGCCGCACCCGCCAGCATAACGCCCGCTAACCCGGCAATCTCCAGACCACCCACCTTGGCCAAGGTATCCAGCGCATCCTCATGGGAGGGATGATTTATTACGATGGCTTTCTCAATCACCGTGGTTTTATGTACCAGCGCCTGATCATCAATGCCGGTACCCCGTCCGGTAACGAATTCCACCGGCCTTCCGGTAATAATGGCGGTAATGGCGCTGGAAGGGCTGGTGTTGGCGATGCCCATCTCTCCGGTAGCCAATATATCAAGGCCAGTGGCCTTTTTCCCCTCCACGATACCAAGACCTACCTCAATAGCCTGAATGGCCTGCTCGCGAGTCATGGCTGGGCCTTGAGCCATATTTTTAGTGCCTTTAGCTACTTTGCGAGACAGTAAATTGGGATGCTCTTTTAAATCAGCGGCTACCCCTATATCCACAACGGCCACTTCTACTTCGTTATGCCGGGCTAGCACATTTATCCCTGCCCCACCATGTAAGAAATTGAGTACCATCTGCTGGGTTACCTCTTGCGGGAAGGCGCTGACCCCTTCGGCGGCTACTCCATGATCGGCTGCCATGACCACCGCTAATTTATTTTTCAGCGTTGGTTCCAATGTACCTTTTATCAGCGCATATTGCAGCGCCAACTCCTCTAAGCGTCCCAGGCTCCCCTGCGGCTTAGTCAGAAAGTCCAGTTTATGTTGAATGGCCGCCTGTTTTGAGCGATCCAGCGGTCTTATGGCTTCTAATATTGCGTGAAACTTCCCCATGCTTTTTCTCCTTGATATAAAGAAAAGTATGAAATAGGACGCAGATTTTCGCAGATATAACACAGAGTTATTTCTTTTTTTTAAATATCATGAGAATCTGCATCCAAACTTCTTTGTGTCTTTGCGCTCCTAGTTTATGAATGAATCAAGTAATTTGTCAAGGCAAAATAAGGTTTTTTGTTGAAAATTCCAGCCAAATGCTTTATATTCAGTTTGTCCTTTAAATCAATTATTTGGAGAGAATATGCCGACTAAATATATATTTGTTACGGGAGGGGTTGTTTCTTCGTTAGGCAAGGGTTTGGCCTCGGCCTCCATCGGCTGCCTGTTGGAGAGCCGGGGGTTGAAGGTGGCGATGATCAAATTTGATCCCTATCTTAATGTAGACCCCGGCACCATGAGTCCCTATCAGCATGGGGAGGTATATGTAACCGATGACGGGGCGGAGACCGATTTGGATTTGGGCCATTATGCACGCTTTACCAATGCTCGTTTAAGTCAGCTAAATAATCTGACTACCGGGGCCATATATAATTCGGTAATTACTAAAGAGCGCAGGGGTGATTACCTGGGGAAAACGGTACAGGTCGTCCCCCATATTACCAATGAGATAAAAGAGGGTGTATTACGCTTAGCCAAGGGGGTGGATGTGGTGATCGCCGAGATTGGCGGAACCATTGGGGACATCGAAAGCCTGCCCTTTCTGGAGGCCATCCGCCAGTTTAAATACGATATGGGCGGGGAGCATATAATCTATGTGCACCTGACCCTGGTTCCCTATATTGCCGCTGCCGGCGAGCTCAAGACAAAACCCACCCAACACAGCGTCAAAGAGCTTATGCAGATCGGGATTCAGCCCGATATTTTATTGTGCCGTACTGATCGGCCGCTGCCAAAGGAGCTAAAATCAAAAATCGCCCTGTTTTGTAATGTGAATGAGGAGGCGGTAATTACCGCCAGGGATGTGGAATCGATCTATCAAGTACCGGTTGAATTCAGGAAGGAAGGTTTGGATCGGATTATTATAAACTTGCTGGGGCTGGCGAAGAAGGGGGCAAAAAGTGACCTGCGGGAGTGGGATAAGTTGGTGCTACAGCTACAAAATCCAAAGCATACTACTACCATTGCGGTAGTCGGGAAGTATGTGGATTTACAGGATTCCTATAAAAGCCTGAATGAGGCGCTCATCCACGGAGGGGTGGCCAACAGGGCAGCGGTTAATTTTCATTGGGTAGAGGCTGAGGATATTGAGAAAAATGGCGTAGAGGCGTATCTCTCCCAGGCCGATGGCATATTGGTCCCGGGGGGATTCGGCGACCGCGGGATTGAGGGTAAGATACAGGCGGTACGCTATGCCCGGGAGAACAACATTCCATACTTCGGCATTTGTCTGGGGATGCATTGTGCCACTATTGAGTTCGCCCGTAATGTATGCGGTTTAACCGATGCCAACAGCGCTGAATTCAGTAAAAACTCACCCCATCCGGTGATTGATCTGCTGCATACCCAAAAAGATGTGAGGAATAAAGGGGGTACCATGCGCTTGGGGGATTACCCCTGCCGCTTGGATAAAAAATCGCTGGCATATAAAGCATATGATAAACAATCTATCGGCGAGCGCCATCGCCATCGCTATGAATTCAATAACCGCTATCGTGAAGATCTTAGCGCCAAAGGGCTTAAATTAAGCGGGCTGTCTCCAGACGGTAATCTGGTGGAAATTGTGGAGCTGGAGAATCACCCCTGGTTTGTGGCCTGCCAGTTCCATCCTGAATTCAAATCAAACCTGCGTAATCCCCATCCCCTGTTTCGGGATTTTATCGCCGCAAGTTTAAAGCATGGGCAGGGGAATAACTAGTAAGCATTTTTGGATAATTCGCTCTTAGTTTAAGTTAAACTAAAAACTTGGGAAAAAATTTGAATGGTTAGTCAAAGCTTGGTTGATAAATTTATCCAAGACATTGTTCGGCTTTTCTTGCCTGAGCGGATAATCATGTTCGGTTCCCAGGTTTATGGAAATTCCACTCCGGATTCGGATATTGATTTGCTGGTAGTCATGCCCTTTGAAGGGAAGGCTTGCCTAAAAGCATTAGAAATCCTAAAACTTGCCGATCCCCGTTTTCCGATAGACCTCATAGTGAGAACTCCTGAACAGATTAAATCCAGGTTGGCTATGGGAGACTTCTTTATTAAAGAAATTTTGGAAAAAGGTAAAGTGCTCTATGAAACAAGTCACGCGCGAGTGGGTAGAAAAGGCAGAGGCTGATTTTATTACCGCTCGAAGGGAATTACGGGCGCGGAAATTACCCAACTATGATGCTTCCTGTTTCCACGCTCAACAGTGCGCAGAAAAGTACCTCAAAGCATATTTGCAGGAAATTGATATTCCTTTTAGCAAAACCCATGACCTTTCGGTGGCGCTTGATTTGATTTTGCCAATTGAACCATTGTGGGAATCGTTTCGCCCACAATTACGAGCTTTAACCGTATATGCCGTAGAGTTTCGTTACCCAGGGGAGTCGGCAGACCAGGAATTGGCTAGAGAAGCCGTTTCTTTTGCCAAATTTATCCGCCTAAAAATCCGCCGGGCATTAAAGGTTTGAATTCTGATTGGTGTTTATTAGACTTAAGATAAGTTGATGTGTTGATTCAAGAAAGGGAGCTTTGAGGGTAAAGAAAGGCGTTGAAGTCGCACTGTTAGAGGGGGGGGGTATGTCCGAACGATTAGCTGTAAGTTATCATTGGTGGTTTCGTAAGAAGTCCCTACGCCTCACCCCAAACGAAGTGAAGGGTCTCGTATTATATTGAAAAAAATAGATTCTTCGCGGAGTTTATCCTTGAGCATAGCGAAGGGATCAGAATGACAAAATGACGGTTTTCAGACTTTTTACGAGACCATCAAAGTTGTGTCTGATTAAAAATTTAAGTTTGTTGTTTCAATAACGAATTTAAATACACCAGAGTCTTATCATGAAAAAGTACAAACCTGAGTGGTTGAATCGTTATTTAGTTATATCAGTGCTGGTGCACCTTTTGATTCTACTGCTTATCTCTAATCTATCTAAGGTGCAGCCGGTTAAAGAGACTCCTTTGACTTTTGAAATAGTAAATCCGGTGATGCCGAAGCCGAAAGCGCCTCCTAAGCCCAAAACTTTGGCTAAATCTGAACCTATACTAAAGCCCAAGCCTATGCCAAAGCCCAAACCGCAACCCATTCGCCACTATAGAGATGAAAAACCGATTGATCTAAAGGCTAAATTGAGTATAAACAAGGATGGCAAACTAAAGCGCAAAACCACATCAGCCAGGAAACAAGCCAGCCTCAAGCTGGATAAACAAGAGTTATTAAATAAAATGATCAGCTCGCCACCCCCGGCTGTTGCTGAAAAAACTGAGGTTGCCAAACCGATGCCTTCTGAGGCAGTGGCTAAAAAGCAACCACATAAGTTTCTGGTTGAAGCGGTGGATGTATTTATAAAGCAACAGCCCGAAAAAAAGGATAATCAATTAGATGAAGCTGAAAAGCCCAGCTTAGAAGAAGTGCTGGCCAATTTAGAAAAATATATAGATTTCGATAAGTACAGTGAGAAGGCTTACTACTTCGGGGATAATAATCTCTCATTTGAGGATCAGGACTTCCACTATATGTGGTATGGCAGGATTATCAAACGCCGGGTATCGGACGGTTGGTATCCGCCATATGTTGCCCGTATGGGGCTTACCGGACGCACGGTAATAACCTTCAGAATTAAGCATGATGGTCAGCTGACGGAGATCACCTTAAGGGAATCATCTGGGAATAGGTCACTGGATCAGGCTGCCTTAAATGCGATTAAAAGTGTGGGGAGCTTGCCTGCATTACCGGAGGATTACCCCCGGCCGTCTTTGGGGGTTACATTCTCATTCTGGTATAACTTACACGTTCCACGGCAGAGGGGAGCCGGTTAATGATAAACAGTTTATCGAATTTTTTTGGTCAAGGGGGCTTGCTGATGGCCCCCCTGCTCTTGTGTTCCGTGATCGCCCTGGCTATTGTATTTGAGCGGGCTATAAACTTAAAACGCAAAAAGATATTTCTGCCGCAGGTAGTGAATCTGGTAGATGGTTTGATAGAAGAGGGTAAGCTGCAACTGGTGCGCAAAATTTGTGATGAAAACGTTGGGCCGCTGACCAACATTATTAAGGTGGGCATTGAAAATTCTGACCAGGACCGGGAGGAGATAAAGACCTGCATTATAGATGCCGGCCGCCAGGAGGTGCCAACGCTGGAGAAAAACCTGCCGCTTTTGGGCACCATTGCCGGTATATCGCCGCTTTTGGGCCTGCTGGGTACGGTAACCGGCATGATAAAGGTCTTTCAGGTTATCTCGATACAGGGAGTGGGGCAGGCGGGGGCGCTGGCCGGTGGGATTTCCGAGGCGCTGATTACCACCGCTACCGGTTTGGCTATTGCGGTACCGGCGCTGGTGGCTTATAATTATTTTGTGCATAAGGTGGAGATTTTAATCCTGGATATTGAGAAATATTCCCTGCAACTGGTAAACCGCTTGATTAAACTGAATATCAACAAAGGAATCAATGAGTCGGAGCGTGCTTCGTAATTTAATACTTAGTAGTCTGTCGGACTCCTAGCACATAGAAAGAATAAGATGAAAAAACTAATTAACCCGCATATAGCGGAACTAAAACCCTATAATCCCGGAAAACCCATCCAGGAGTTGGAAAGGGAATTGGGCATTGCCGGAGCCATAAAGCTGGCCTCTAATGAAAACCCTTTGGGGCCTTCCCCTAAGGCGCTGGCCGCTATTAAAGAAGCGCTGGGGGAAATCCATCGCTATCCGGATGGTAATGGTCTCTATCTGAAACAGGCGCTGGCGACAAAATTAGGGGTTAAGCCGGAGAATATTATCCTGGGCAACGGTTCGGATGAGTTGATCGAGATTATTTGCCGCACGTTCTTAAACCCTGGAGAACATGTAGTCTCTGCCGACTGTACCTTTGTGGAGTATGAACTGGTGGCTAAGTCTTTTGGAGCGAAGATGGTTACTGCTCCATTAAAGGACTTTACCTATGACTTAGAGGCGATGCTTGCCAGGATGGATGATAAAACCAAGCTGGTCTTCATCGCCAACCCCAACAATCCCACCGGGACAATAGTAGACCGAGTGGCCTTTGACCGCTTTATGAAAGATCTCCCGCCGCAGGTGTTGGTAGTAATGGATGAGGCCTATTACGAGTATATGTTGCGGGAAGATTTTCCCGATAGCCTGGGCTACATGCAGCAGGGAAGAAATATTATTGTGCTGAGAACTTTTTCTAAAATATATGGTTTAGCGGCCCTGAGGATTGGTTATGGTATTGCCAAGGCAGAGACAATCGACTACATGAACCGGGTATGGCTGCCATTTAACGTTAACTCTCTGGCTCAGACAGCAGCTCAGGCGGCTTTAGGTGATGCAGAACACCTGTTGCGCAGCCAGGAGACAGCCCGCTTGGGACGGCAGTATCTATATAGCCAGTTTGAAGAGTTGGACATAAACTATGTGCCGTCAGCGGCTAATTTCATCCTTCTGGATACTAAGTGTGATGGTCAAAAAATATATCAGGCTATGCTCAAAGATGGGGTGATTGTGCGTCCTATGCAGGTTTACGGATTGCCTGATTATATCAGGATTACTATTGGTACAGAGGGCGAAAACCGGCGCTTAATAGAGTCCCTTAAACAGGCCATGGGAAATGGGGTAGTCCGTAGTTGATTATATCATTTGTTGGGGCGATTATTATCGCCTATCTATTAGGCTCAATTTCTTTCAGCTATCTGGCGGGGAAACTGCTAAAAGGGATTGATTTACGTCAGCATGGCAGCGGCAACTTAGGCGCCAGTAACACGTTCCGCAATTTGGGACGCTGGCCGGGGATTACGGTATTACTGCTGGACATTCTAAAGGGATATCTGGCAGTGTATATAGCGTATAAAATAGGGGGTTTTTGGGGCTTAACGAGTCAAACCCTTGCGGTATTAGGAGTGTCGGCCGGTCTATCCGCCATTCTGGGCCATATATTTACCCTGTATCATGGGTTTAAAGGGGGCAAAGGAATTGCTGCCAGTTTGGGGGTGTTCATCTATTTAGCGCCGATTCCGATAAGCATATCATTCGGCGTGTGGCTTATAATATTTTTAGTTACAAAATATATCTCCCTGGGATCTATTGCCGCCGCTATTGTTTTGCCGCTTGTTTTATTGATTCAGAAATATATTTTATCAGCCGATGTTTCAGGTGTGTTAGTTGTTTTTAGCTTACTGGTTTCAGTGGTAGTGGTGATAAAGCACATTACCAACATTCAGCGCTTACTCGCCGGAGGAGAGAGTAAATTTAACTGGTGATACAAGAGGGGACCTGTCCCCAAGGGGACCTGTCCCCGGGAGCGTTAAAGTCTGCATGCTGCTGGTATATGAGCCTGGTGGACGGCGGTGTTAGCCAGGATGATTTTGTCATAATTAATTCCGGGCCAGGCTTGGTTTATTGACAAAAGGCGGTCAACCGTTTAGAATCCCTTAATTAGGCGGATGGCCTCCCCTAAGGAAAGTTAGGAATAAAAATTAATCCTTATTACTCATTAAGTTATAACTAATTTAATAGGGTGCTGTTTTAAAAATAGTGAGTTGACCTATATGCTCTCCATACGAACTTTTGGATTTTACTAGTCGAAACCCTTCCATGAAGATATTTTATCCTCTTAGGTATGATTTATTAATAGGCGAACTAAGGATAAGGGAGGGTTTTTTTGCTTTATGTAGGATTTTACAGGGTATTTAAGCCGATGTATCAAAGTGGTAAGATAGCTGCTGTTGTGGGCCTGGCGCTGTTTTTGATGGCATCTCCGGGCTTGGCACAAGTTAAAACAGCTAATTATTGGTTTAATAGAGCCTTCCAGGAGCAAAACACAGACAGGAAAATTGAGTATTACCAAAAGTCTATCCAGCTTAATCCTCAAGACCCGGAATCCCACAACAATTTAGGAATATTGTATAAGAAAAAGGGGATGTATGCAGAGGCTATCAAGGAATATGAAGCGGCGCTGGCCATTTCTGGCTATGAGACTCCCGAATATGCGCATTATAATCTGGGGATTCTTTATAGGGATCGCGCCATTTATCAGGAGGCGATCGATCATTTTAAAAAAGTTGTTCAAATTAATCCCCGCTATGTAAAAGCCTATAACGCCATGGGGCTGGCCTATAAAGCGCTCGGTCAATATGAGGAGGCTATTCAAAGTTTCAAACAGGCAATAGAGCTTGACCCCAATGACGTGCAGGCCAGCTATAATTTACAAAGCGTATGGCATTTATCTGAGGAGGATTCAGCGGCTATCCGGCAGGCTGAGGTGTTGTATGATGAGGGGGTAAAGCTACTTAAACAGGATAAACTAAAAGTAGCCAGCGCTAAATTCAAAGAAGTGTTACAGCTCAACGCAAAGCATGCGGGCGCTAAGGAAAAACTCAATGTTGTCCAGAATAAGTTGAAATTTAAAAAATGGTGCAAACTGGGAGAGGACTTTTCAGCTAAAAAAGAATGGGAGAAGGCCTTATCTTATTTTGAGCGGGCATCAGAGTATCCGCTAAATGAACAAGAGCGCCGGTATGTTAGTACCAGACAACGGGAAATTCAAGCACAAATCAAGTTGTTAGCGCAGCAAGTGAAAATTGATGGGCTATACCGAGAGGGTTTAACCCGTTTGGGTAACCAGGATTGGCTGCAGGCTATCTCTAAGTTTACGAAGATTCTGATGCTCATGCCTGAGCATAAGCTGGCCCAGGAGAAAAATGATCTGGCGAAAGCCGGTTACTATTATAACAATGGATTAGGATTATTGAAAGGCTTACAATGGGAAGACGCTGAGGAGAAATTTAATAATGTGTTGCGAATTGATCCCCAACACGCTGGCGCCCAGGAGCAATTGGGGATAATTGCTGAGCACAAAAGACAAGAAGAGATTAAGCTGTTGCTGCAAAAAGCAGTGCAAGCCCAAAAGTCAGCCGACGTTAAAACTGCCGCCAGAAACTACCAGCTTATATTAAGTATAGATGCCGACCAGGCACAGGCGCTTGCCGGATTAAAGGATATAGGACAACAAACAGCCGTTCAGCAAAAAACTGAATGGAAGTGGCTTAATTATATAAATAAGCCTATATGGTGGATTAGCGCTATTGTTATTGCTATTGTCAGTTATCTGGCGTTTATCAAGATTATTCGCCCCAGCAAAATAGTTAACCATTACTTACGTTATAAGGAATACGATAAGGCCAGAATTATATATGAAAAAATTCTGGAGAAGGACGATGGCAGACGAAGCATATATCCTGCTTTAACCAGTATTTATATTAAACTGAAGCGGCTTGATATGGCAGAACAACTCATTTCACTTTGTGAGAAGAAAATCAAACAGGTGGAAAGTTCGCTAATCCCACTGTGGTATCTAACTTTGGGGGAAATCTATCAGCAACAGGAGCGGCTGGATGACGCCCAGAAGGAAATGGAATTAGCGTATAAGATGCAACCTGAGAGCGAAGAAATCAAGCAAAAGCTGACCGCCCTGTATAGGTTGAAACTAGAGTTGCGGCCGGAGGATGTGCACATAGTAGTTAAGCTGAATACATTAAATAAAGCTAAAACCACAAAATGGAAATCGGTTAGCTTGCCCCAACCAAAAGTTGAAAATAAATCCAAGTCGGATACGACACTTGACATATTGAAAGAATGTTTTGGCCACTCTAAGGGATGAAAAGATAGTGAGCTAAAAATGCAGGTAATGATTTTAAACTGATATAAGGTGGATAATAGACATTGATAATAGGAATTCCCAAAGAAATTAAAGACAATGAATACAGGGTTGGAATTGTACCCGCCGGAGTTGAAGAGTTGGTAGCTTCAGGCCATAAAGTGTTGCTGGAACAACGAGCGGGAATGGGCAGTGGCATAAGTGATGAGGAGTTTGAGGCTGCCGGAGCGCTTATTATAGCAGACAAAGTCCAATTGTTCGAACAAGCGCAGATGATTATTAAGGTTAAAGAACCCCTGCCGAGTGAATATCCTTTGTTGCGGGAAGGGCAAATTTTATTTACCTTTCTGCACCTGGCGGCTTCCGCAGAACTCACCAGATCTCTTTTGGACAGTAAAATTGTTGGCATAGCGTATGAGACAATACAATTAGCTGACGGTAGTTTGCCGGTGCTTGCTCCCATGAGTGAAATAGCCGGGAGAATGTCGATTCAGGTAGGGGCCAATTGCCTGCAGAAAGATCATGGGGGACGAGGGGTTTTAATGGGTGGAGTCCCCGGGGTGCAACGCGGGCTGGTAACCGTTATCGGAGGCGGTCTGGTGGGTTTGAATGCCGCTAAGATGGCGGTGGGCATGGGTGCGCGAGTAATTATTCTGGATATAAATTTAGAACGGCTACGATGTTTGGAGAATATTTTCGGCAGCCGGGTCACTACGCTGATGTCCAACAGCAACAATATTGAATCGTCATTAACCCACTCAGACCTGGCTATAGGGGCGGTGTTGATTCCTGGCCATAAATCGCCTAAGTTAATAACCCGTAAAATGGTATCGAAAATGAGGGAAGGCTCGGTAATAGTGGATGTGGCCGTGGATCAGGGGGGCTGTACGGAAACCTGCCGTACTACTACTCACAGCCAGCCCACATATACAGTAGATGGAGTTATTCATTACTGTGTGGCTAACATTCCAGGGATTGTGGCCCGTACTTCTACCTTCGCTTTAGCTAATGCTACCTTGCCCTATGCGGTTAAGCTGGCCCAAAGTGGAGCCAGGCAGGCGCTTGAGCAAGACCCTGCGCTGGCCAAGGGGCTGAATCTATATTATGGCAAGCTTGCCTGTCCTGAAGTGGCAGAGGATTTAGACATAGAGTGTTATGACTTGAATTAGTTTTGAAAAATGGTATAATCTAGCGGTAATGGTTAGCTGGTAACGCCGTTCAACAATGAACATTATATAAGTATCACATAGACCGAGAGGCTTACAAAATAATTTTCATAGGAGCTCTTAAATGCCCGTTAGCGCCGTCCAATTATTCGAACTGCAGGAAATCGCCCGCTCTTTACGGGTTGATGTTTTAAAAATGCTTCACAACGCCGACTCAGGGCATACCGGCGGCTCACTATCTGCCGTTGATATTATTGCCGCACTCTATTTCCACAAAATGCAGCATAAACCAGAAGACCCCAAATGGGATGGGCGCGACAAGTTTGTGCTTTCTAAAGGGCATGCAGCGCCGGCTTTATATGCTGCCTTGGCCAAGGCAGGCTATTTCGATTCCAGACATTTGATGACTCTGCGGCAGTATGGGAGCATCCTGCAAGGCCACCCTTTCAGTCTCACCACTCCCGGGGTTGAGGTGTCAACCGGTTCCCTGGGGCAGGGTTTGTCTATGGCTAACGGGATGGCCCTGGCGTCCAGGTTAGATCATAAAGACATTAAGGTTTATGCCTTGTTGGGTGACGGAGAGTTGCAGGAGGGGCAGGTGTGGGAAGCCGCTATGAGTGCGGCCCACTACAAACTGGAAAACATATGTGCCTTTGTAGATAATAACGGTTTACAGATAGATGGTTGTGTCAAAGATATTATGGGTGTCGATCCAATAGCAGATAAATGGAAGGCTTTTGGCTGGGAGGTGCAGGAAATAGACGGCCATGATTTCAACCAAATTATTGCCGCCCTGGATAATGCGGATCAAGTTAAAGGCAAGCCCAGTCTGATAGTCGCTCGTACGGTTAAAGGCAAAGGGGTCTCCTTTATGGAGGGGCAGGTAAAATATCACGGAACAGTCCCGACTGAAAAAGAGCTGACGCAGGCTCTAGACGAGTTGGGGGCTGCTTAACCCGAAAAATTCGGGCAGGCACAGCCTGTTTCTTTTAGGACATTGGATCATGCACCTTATCTCACAAGAGGTGTCTTGCGAATCTAGTCTGAGTTTATGAATAGATCAGGCTTAAATACTCTCTTTTCAGGAAGGATTTGTTAGTATAATGAAAGACAGACAAAGGCGAAGTACACGCAAAGCTTATGGGGAAACCTTGGCTGCTTTAGGGGAAGCGGATGAGAGAATTGTGGTATTGGATGCTGACCTTTCTTGCTCTACCCAAACGGCTATATTTGCCAAGAAGTTCCCTGATCGTTTTTTTAATATGGGGGTTTCCGAACAGGACATGATCGGCACTGCTGCGGGCTTGGCCAGTGCCGGGAAAATACCATTTACCAGTACCTTCGCCATATTTCAAACCGGCCGGGCCTGGGAGCAGATCAGGCAATCTGTTTGCTACTCAAACCTGAATGTGAAACTGGTAGCCAGCCACGGAGGAATTACCGTAGGAGAAGATGGGGCCACGCATCATTGTCTCGAAGACATAGCCCTGATCCGGGTGTTGCCCAACATGACGGTGATTATTCCGGCGGATGCTTGTGAGGTGGAAAAGGCTGTCACTGCCGCCTATGAGTATAGTGGTCCGGTTTATATCCGCGTGTCCCGGTATGACTTTCCCGTAATCTGTGATGAAACCCATGAATTTACCATAGGCCGGGCTAAAGTCCTCCGAGCAGGCGAGGATTTAACCTTTATCGCTGCAGGGTTAATGGTGTCTATCGCAATGGATGCGGCTGAGTCCTTAGCTGCCAGGGGGATCAATGCCAGAGTTATTAATATGGCTACTATTAAACCCATTGACCAAAAGAGTATTATAACCGCCGCCCAGGAGACGGGCGCCATAATTACCGCTGAAGAACATTCAATAATCGGGGGCTTGGGAAGTGCGGTAGCCGAGGTATTGAGCGAAAACTGTCCGGTGATCCTAAAACGTATCGGTATTTGCGACCACTATGGTGTATCGGCCCAACCCGATGTATTACTGGAAAAATATGGCCTTACCGCCAAGCACTTCGAAAAGGCGGCCTTAGAAATTTTAGCGAAAAAGAAATCTAAATAACTCGTAATAAGACCCGAAATTGTTCAGGTTGTTTGGGAAGGAGAGAATTAATGAAGAACAGAGATGGCCGCCGCAGTCGTTGGTCGACAACCCTTTTGATTTTGTGTGTTACGCTGTTGACCGCAATAGGCGTGGCAGAAAAAAATTCCGCTCAAGACAAAACGTATGAAAAACTCAAGGTATTTACCGATGTGCTGAAATTGGTAGAGACAAATTACGTTGAGGAGATAGATGTTGATGAATTATATAACGGGGCGATTTGGGGAATGCTGCGCAACCTTGATGCCCATAGTTCTTATATGCCTCCCGATGCTTATAAAGAGATGCAAGTTGATACTAAAGGTAGTTTCGGAGGGTTGGGAATCGAGATCACCATCAAAGATAATAAGCTGACGGTAGTGGCTCCCATTGAGGGGACTCCTGCGGATGAAGCGGGTGTTCAAGCTGGGGATTGGATAGTAAAAGTTGATGGCAAATCTACCAAAGATATGTCTCTCATGGATGCGGTAAAACAAATACGGGGACCCCGAGGGGCTGAAGTAGTTATCAGTATTATGCGCAAGGGGTTGACGAAACCCAAAGATTATACCATTGTGCGGGAAATCATCCAGATTAAAAACATTTCTCATAAAATGGTAGATGAAGGTATCGGCTATATCCGAATCCGACAATTCCAGGAGCGGAGCGATACTGAACTTGATGCTGCTTTGGCAGAATTAAGATCTCAAGGGATGCACGCATTGATCCTGGATGTGAGGAACAACCCTGGAGGATTGTTGGATATGGCTGTTGCGATTTCTGATAGATTTTTAGAGGAAGGGAAACTGATAGTTTCTACTAAGGGTAGAATCAGCAATCAAAACAAAGAGTTTGATGCCCGAATAAAGCTGGAAGACAATGACTATCCCATAATGGTGCTGGTGAATTCCGGCAGCGCCAGCGCCTCAGAGATTGTGGCCGGCGCTATTCAGGATCATAAACGAGGGGTGATTTTAGGAACGCAGACATTCGGTAAGGGTTCGGTTCAGACGGTAATCCCTTTAAGTGACGGTTCTGGTTTGCGACTGACTACGGCTTACTATTATACTCCCAGTGGTACCAATATTCATAAAAAAGGGATTACGCCGGATATTGTAGTTGAAGCCCGGACTCTCGATCCGGAAGAAAATAAAAAGAAGCCGCACTTTATCAGGGAGAAAGACCTGCGTCAATTTAAAAACAGTAAAGTTGACGATAGCGAACAATTGCCGGATGAAGAGGTTGATGTAGAAGCTGAATCAGCGGTGCAAGAAGAAAAAATAACGGATATTCAGCTTCACCGTGCTATCCAGATATTAAAAGCTAACCGTATTCTTGGCACTATGGACTTAAATATAGCGAATCAATAACCCGACTAAGTCGGGTCTTATCAGCTGCAAGTGTGTGTTTTGTTGAATGCCTTAAGTTTATGAGCTTCCTATCGATAATTTCAGGAGCAAGCCAGCCATAGGCTGCTAGGCCGTGTCTGGTTTATGAATAGATTGGGTATAAAAGGTGGCTGTTCGTATGCCACCTTTTATATTTTTGCATTATGGCTGATAAAGATACCGCCAAGAGAAATACCGCCCGCTTATTTATGTGGCTGGGGGTGGCCATTTTGCTGCTGTTAATAGCCAACCTGCTATTATACGGGCGCTGGAAACCCACAATTTCGTTACCTGCCCCACCTACGATAGCCCGGCCAAAGCTGGCGATTGTTATCGATGATTTAGGTTATGCTGCGCATCAGGCTGATATTCTCTATCAAATAGATCCCCGGATTACCCTGGCAGTACTCCCCCATCAGCGATACTCCATCCAAATTGCGCAAAAAGCTAAAGCGCAGGGCCAGGAAGTGTTGCTGCATTTGCCGCTGGAGCCTAAGCGCTATGAAAAATACGGTAAAATGCTGCACATGTTATTGGTAGACATGAAACCGGACAAGCTGAAGCGCGAGCTAAAATATAGTTTGGATAACATTCCGCTTGCCGTGGGGATAAACAATCATATGGGGTCGTATCTTACCGAAAATGAAGCTCAAATGAGGATTGTTCTTGGCGAATTAAAAAAGCGGGGTTTATTTTTTATTGACAGTCGCACTACTTCCGACAGTATCGGCTATTCCTTAGCCAAAAAGATGGGATTACGAGCCGGGAAGCGTGATATTTTCTTGGATAATGTGGACCGGATAGAGGATATAACGTCCCAGCTTAATAAGCTGGTTGTGCTGGCTAAACAGAAAGGCAAGGCCATCGGAATTGGACATCCGCGGCTGAATACTTTCAGCGCCATTGAACACTTCCTACAGAGTGATATGGCAGCCGACGTACAATTAGCCCCCGTCTCAGAACTTTTAGATTAGCTCGCAATTAATTAAGCCGGGGGGCTAACCAGCCGAGGGGGTCAGTGACCCCGGGACTGGATTAATTATGCAATAAGCCGTTTGGCTAACAACCGCCCCTGCCCTCCGTGGGGCTATGACTCCTCACGGAGGGAGGCGGGACTTTTTGTTTTTTGGCAAATCCATCTATATAGTTTCATATACAGGGATTAGTTACGGAACCTAGTGTTAAAGAACCGAGAGATACATTTTTAATTCAAGGTCAGTAACCTGCGCCCGGTAGTTATCCCATTCTATCTTTTTGTTCTCGATAAAATTAGTAAACACATGATCGCCAAGGGCCTTCCGCACCAGTTCGCTTTTCTCAGTCACCTGAATAGCTTCCCACAAATCCTCCGGTAAAAGCTCTATGCCCAGCGCCTTGCGTTCATCGGGCTTCATTTCATATACATTCTGTTCTACCGGCTCAGCCAGCTTATAGCCTTTTTCAATTCCGTCTAATCCGGCGGCCAGCATTACCGAAAAGGCTAAATATGGATTACAGGCCGGGTCCGGGGAACGCAGCTCTACCCTGGTAGCATTTTCTTTGCCCGGTTTATACATCGGTACCCGCACCAGGTCCGAGCGGTTTCTGCGCGCCCAGGTAATATATACCGGGGCTTCGTATCCCGGCACCAGGCGCTTGTAAGAGTTCACCCACTGATTAGCCACCAGGGTTAATTCCCGGGCATGCTTCATAAGACCGGCGATATAACATCTTCCTTCCTTGGATAAATGATGTATATCTTCAGGATCATAGAAGGCATTTCTTTCGCCTCTAAACAACGATTGGTGCGTGTGCATCCCGCTGCCGTTTAAGCCGCTCATCGGTTTGGGCATAAAGGTAGCATGCACCCCATGTTTTAAAGCGATTTCCTTAACCACCAGCCGGTAAGTCATGGCGTTATCGGCCATGGTCAGCGCATCGGTATACTTAAGATCAATTTCATGCTGACTGGGGGCCACTTCATGATGACTGTATTCCACCGGAATACCCATTTCCTCTAAAGTAAGCACCGTCTCTCGCCGCAGATCAGAGGCTACATCCAATGGCGTAAGATCGAAATATCCACCCTGATCCAGCGGTTGGGGGACGCCTGTTGCCTCCTTAAAATAGAAGAACTCAAGTTCCGGGCCGACATAGAAGGTATACCCCAGATCGGCAGCCCGCTTTAAGTTTCTCCTAAGCACTCCGCGGGGATCGCCCTCAAAAGGAGTACCGTCCGGGTGAACAATGTCGCAGAACATGCGGGCTACCCGGTTCCCATCCTGAGGACGCCAGGGCAGGATACAAAAGGTGCTGGGGTCGGGCAACGCTATCATATCCGATTCATCGATCCGGCAAAAACCTTCAATCGATTAGCCGTCAAATCCCATGCCCTCTTCCAGTGCCCCTTCGAGCTCATTACGAGTAATGGCAAAGCTCTTCAGGAAACCAAGAATATCGGTAAACCAAAAGCGAATAAAACGTACATCGTTGTCTTTGACCATCTTTAATACATACTCTTTGTCCTTAGTGGACATCTCTTCTTCCTCCTCTGTTATTGGTTGGTTGAAATCTCTGTAAAACGCATGCTGCAATTTATCTAATCATAGCATATTAGCCCACTGGAAAAAACACAGAAAATAACTTCCAGCTTTATTATTTCAAATTACACTACTTGTGTTTCAGGAATATTTCTGAAATGTTAAATTCAGGTTAAATTTTGTGGGGG
>JAJRUU010000073.1 GCA_024277605.1 bacterium | reverse complement strand
TTACTTAGGTGCCATACACTATGCAGGCAGCCACGATGCGTCGGTAAAAATGATTTTAAATAAAACTGTAGACGCCGGGGCGGCCAAGGATTTGATCTTCAATAAGCTGGTTGCCGAAAACCCACGAATTAAGCAGGATTTGGTAGTAATTGCCCAGAGCGAGCCGGTGCCGGATAATGCCCTGGTGTTGCGTCGCGAATTGGATATTATGTGCTATGACTGCCATCTTGGGGGATTAGGTATGGCTGCTACGCCTACAAATACGACAAAAGATGGGCTCTGTGATTATCTCACTCAACAATTACGAAAAGCGCTGCTGGATATGGATAAAACCCCGGAGGGACAGCGGGTTCTAAAGCAGCTTGGGGCTGATAGATTTGTATCGACCAGCGACGGCGATTATGAAAATCTATATAACATGGTTCACGAACTTGGGGTCAATCTGGCGGAATATCCACTCCCCTAGTGTAGTGTCAATGCTGATTTGTCAGGTGTCATTCTGAGCGAAGCGAAGAATCTTAATCCCATTTGACAGACCCTTCGCTTTGCTCAGGGTGACAACTTGCGACTATTTAAGTTTGATATGACACTATGGATTATTGGAATATGTGATGAAGCATATATGGCGGTTTTTTAAACGGCGGTCAATTCGGGCTAAGATATTTATTTCGTTTTTTCTGGTGGCTGTAATATTTGCCATGCTGATCGTCCTCTGGACGTCACATGTGATGAAACGAGAGGTAGAATACCGGTTTATCGATAGCCTGCACAACCATCAGCTTACCATTGTGCATGAGATTGAGGATATTGAAAGCAGTTTACGTTTTATTGGGCGATTTATGGCTGATATGGAGAAGCTGTCGAGTCAATTGGTCAATAATAAAACCGGACGTTCAATTTGGGTGTATACGATCAACTTCCTGCGTTCCCACGACATGTTCTGTTATCTTCCCGGTTCTGCCGGATATTCCGATAAAGCCCATGAGGAACTAATACAAAAAGGCCGTATGGGATTATACAGCTCGATGATTACTGAGCGGGTTACTGACGGTAAAGTTGAGCTTAGTATTGATGCGGTAAACCCAATTGAGACCCCGGAAGGAGTCAATGATGTTGTGATTGTCAGCTATCCGATAACGCAAAAAATTTTATATGGGCTTAAAATACGCACTGGGGCCGATATATCGCTTATCTACAATGACCAAATTGTAATTAGTACATTAAAGGATTTTAAGGCATTTCAAGTCGATTTTAATAAAACAAAAGAATTTTTAACCGTATTAGATGAGGAAAAAGCCTATCTGACAGAATGGGGAGCAGGTTCAAATACGCATAAGGTGCTGGTTTTTCCGCTGGTAATAAATTATAAACCCTGGGGTTTTTTTGCTGTCTCGTTGCCCTTTAAAAGAGTACTCGAAATTCGACAGGATGTATATACCTACACTATAGGTTTTGCCTTGATTCTGCTGGCGGTCATCGGCTTTATATACAACATAATTTCACGGAAACTTATCCAGCCGGTTAAGCAGCTTTCAATAGCCGCCGATTATGTGTCCAGGGGAGATCTAAGCCAAAGGGTACGCATTTCGGCTATCGACGAAGTGGGTCATTTGCAGCAATCCTTCAACTTCATGGCCGAGAACTTGCAACGAACACATAATGAACTGATGAAATCCAATGAAAAGGTTGCCGAGTGGAGTAGAACCCTGGAACTTAAGGTAGAGGAACGAGCGGGCAAACTTCATGAAGTGCAACAGCAACTGTATCAAGTGGAAAAGCTCTCAGCTATTGGAGAGATGGTCTCGGGGGTGGCGCACGAGATAAACAATCCTCTGTCAACCATCATCGGTTTTGCGCAGATAATGGAGATGAATATCTCAGACGATCAAGCCAGGAAAGATCTCAACAAGATAGCTCATGAAGCCAGGCGAGCCAGTAAGATAGTTAAGAATCTATTGACCTATGCCCGCAAGGAGGGTCCAGGCAAGCAGTTAACGCAAATAAATGACCTCATCACCCAAACTATTGAGCTGCGGGCATATGAATTACGGACAAAAGATATAGGCTTTACTCAGGATCTGGATCCGGCGCTGGAGGATACCATGGTCGACCCCAACCAGATTAAGCAGGTCTTACTGAACGTTATAAATAACGCCATGGTAGTGGTGGAGGGTAAAAAGGATAAAGCCAAAATCGAGATTTCTACTCATCAGTATGGCGGACAGATTATCATCGAGATAAGTGATAATGGTCCAGGAATTACTAAGGAAATTATGCCCAAAATTTTTGATCCATTCTTTACCACCAAAGAAGTCGGTAAGGGAACCGGCTTAGGCCTCTCAGTTTCCTACGGCATTATTAAAGCTCATGGTGGTACTATTGAGGTGGAAACAGAGGCAGGTAAGGGCTGTACGTTTATCGTTACGCTTCCATTAGTAAAGCAAAACCAAGCGGCGGCTGAAGAGGGCAAGCCGGAGGATGACAATAATGTGTTGCTGGGCAAGCGGGTGCTGGTGGTTGACGATGAGGTTGATGTACTAAATTACATGAGGCGCTTTTTAAAATCCTGTGGTTGCATCGTAAGTACAGCTTCTGATGGTAGTATTGCCTTGGAGAAGTTGCAGCAGGATGATTTTGATCTTATTGTGTGCGATATAAGGATGCCGGTCATGGATGGGAAGGCTCTATATGATCGCCTAAGCGTAAAAATGCCCAGGATGTTAGATCGGATTGTATTTGCTACCGGTGATTTCGTCAGCCCGGACACCATCCATTTTATCAAAAGTACGGGAGCCGAATATGTGACAAAGCCCTTTGAGTTATCCGTCTTAAAAAATGTGCTGTGTAAGGTAATCCATTAGCCCGAAAAATTCGGGCAGGCACAGCCTGTTTCTTTTAGGACGTTGGCTCATGCACCTTATCTCACAAGAGGTCTGGCGAATCTAGTCGGAGTTTATGAATAGATCAGGTTAGATGATATGAAAGGTCTAGAGGGGAACGCTTCAGACAAACAGAGGAACAAAAATGAAAAATAATTCAGCCAGTATTTTGATTATAGACGACGAACCATATATCCAGGAAATTATAAAGCGTGGCCTAATTTCCTTTGATTATCACTTCGAGACGGCCGATCACGCTATGGAAGCCATTGACAAATTAAAAGAGAACCGCTTTGATTTGGTAATATCTGATATCAGAATGCCTAAGGGGGATGGTATTGCTCTCTTAACTTACGTAAAAACCAACTATCCTGATACGGCTGTTATCATGTTGACCGCTGTGTATGAAGTCCAAGTTGCCATAAAGTGTCTGCATGATGGCGCCAGCAACTATATTATTAAACCCTTTGAGGTAACTGGTTTAGCGTTTTCGGTTAAAGAAGCCTTAGAAAAACGAAGACTCCTGTTAGAAAAGAAGGAATACCAGAAAGACTTAGAGCGGAAACTCTTGCAGCAGACCGAACACCTGCGCCACATCTACCTTGATACGGTGAAGACCATTGCCAATTGCCTGGAAGCCAAGGATGTTTACACCAGGGGGCATTCCAAACGAGTTACCGACTATGCGCTGCAACTCGCCAAAGCCATGTCCCAACCTATGGAATTTCTTTATCAAATTCAGCTTTCGGGACTGCTTCACGATATTGGTAAAATAGGCATTCCTGAGGCCATATTAAATAAATCAGGGGGATTGACCCCGGAAGAATATGATCAGATCAAGCTCCATCCCAGCATCAGCATTCATATCTTAAGACCTATAATTCATGATGAGGAGATCATTGGCAACATACAGGACCACCATGAAAGGTTTGACGGGTTGGGGTATCCCAATGGTAAAGAGGGTAGGGCTATCCCCTTGGGGGCTCGTATCTTGAGTATAGCAGATGCCTTTGATGCGATGACCTCCGACCGTGCGTATCGTAAGGCCATGAGCAAGGAGAAAGCTAGTGACGAATTAAAGTCAAATGCCGGCAGCCAATTTGACGCCGCGTTAATACCTTTTTTCGTTGACATCTTAAACTCAGTTGTCTCCCTGCAAGATCTCTGGCAGCTATCCACCCTAATTATAGATGGTTCCAAGAAACCTTGTGCCTGATAATGCAGACCATCCTATTAGTTTAAAGGCATCCTGAATATAAACCAGAGCGCTTGACCCTAACACTTTTTAGTTGATGAACATTCCTAAAACAAAACTGATCCGCTTCATTTTATTAACATGTTTGTTTAGTTGTCCCGCATATGCCAAGGATATTTATGTGGCCCAGGATGGCTCGGCAAAACATGAAACCATTAAAGCGGCGTTAGCTGTGGCTGAGAGTGGCGATATAATATATGTAAAGGCCGGTGAGTATGCAGAGAGCGTGCGCATTACAAAAGACAATATCAGCCTGATCGGGGCCGGATTTACCAAAACCAGGCTGCTGGCTGAGTAAACATTTCCGATAAAACTAAAGGGGGTACATGGTTTTAGAGTGGAAGGGTTTTTTATCGAGGCGTTAACTAAACAGGGGCATTCCGCTGTATACATCTCCGCTTCGAGCGGGAGTATCAAACATTGCCTGATAACTTCTGATCCGAATGGCTACGGTGTGTTTTTAAATAAGGGCGCTCAGGTGGCAATAGAACATAATACTATAGTAGGTAATCAAAAAGATGGGGGCATTAAATTTGATAAGTCTTGCCAGCTTGATATCAAAAACAACATTATCGTAAACAACAGGTTTGGTATAAACAACAAGAATAAGACCGGTAGCGTTAAAATACTTTATAATGACGTATGGAATAACGGTCAGGATTATGTGAATTGCCGGTCGGCGGCGGGTGATGTCTCAGTTGATCCTCAATTTATCAATCCTGAGACTGGGGACTACCGCCTGGCGCCTGCCTCTCCCTGCCGTAAAGCCGGTGAAAAGGGAGTGGATATGGGGCCTCGTGAGCAACTTAAACTATCGGGGGTAAAGAAACAGATTCCCGCTGCTCCTATTACTAAAGCAACGCTTAGCCCTCAAATCGAGCCGAAATCACTTCCACCCCCAGCGGTAAAAACTGAACCGCAACC
>JAJRUU010000072.1 GCA_024277605.1 bacterium | reverse complement strand
AGGATTGGCTGCTGAGCTCTTGCGAACGCTTGAAATGGTCGTTGGGCCACAGTCCAAAACAATAACCATTTCGGTAAACTCTTCCCAATCCAGTGACCATGTTTTTCAAAAAACCAAAAAAGCAATCCAGGAAGTAAATGATGGCCAGGGAGTTATCGTTTTGACTGATATGTTCGGGGGTACGCCTTCCAATATTAGTCTGTCCTTTTTAGATAAAGCTGGAATTGAAGTAATTACTGGTGTAAACTTGCCTATGTTGGTAAAACTCGCCAATTTTCGAGAACAGCTCCCCTTACAGGAGCTTAAGCTCTTAATTGTGAAGTATGGGCGGGAAAATATCGTAATCGCCAGCGATATGCTCAGCGATAATGAGTTGGCTGTAAAAAAAGATACCGCCAGAAAAAAGGCAAAGACAGCTAATGATTAACTGTTTGATCATCTTTAATTTGAGAAGGAGGGGGGAAGTGCAGAAGAAAAATTCTTTTACCCGTTGGGGCGCTTTTATGTTGGGGGCAACTATTCTTTCATCTTTTATGCTGTTAACTGTCGGCCCGATAGCCGCCGAAACCGGCCAACCCGTGTCCCAGCCTGATATAAAGTTTGTAAAAAAAACTTACGATTTTGGTACTGTGCAAAAAGGGGATAAGGTGCCGCATATATTCAAATTTAAAAATGTTGGCCAGAGCTTATTAAAAATTAGTGGCGTTAAAACCTCCTGTGGCTGTACGGTACCCAAAAATTTCACCAAAGAGATTCAACCCGGTGAGGAAGGACAAATTGAAGTAACCTTCAATTCAACAAATTTTATGGGGGCTATTCACAAAACTATCTACGTCTCCTCCAACGACCCCGATGAGCCAAAAGTGAGCTTGTCCTTAAAGGGAACGGTAACTGCCGATGTCATCATTCAGCCTCCACGAAATTTGTTCTTTGGCCTGGTCCAGATGGGGCAGGCTTCCACCAAAAGTATTATGGTCAAGCAGGCTGGCTCAAAGGAATTAAAGGTGCTCAAAGTAGAGGCTGACCTACCTTTTTTAAGCGCCAAAATCATTCCTAAACCACGGGGCAATCATAATAATTACCAAATCGAGGTTACCGTTGCCGCTGATGCCCCAGAGGGTTTATTCAGAGGAAAACTTAAGATTCATACCAACATCGAGAAATATCGTTTAATTGAACATTCCGTAATAGGAACTGTAAAAAGTACCGTTGCCGCACCTAAACCCAAAAGATAGCCGGCCCAAACAGATTAAGCTGTTCTGCTGTTATCTTCTGCTCTTCAAAAAGGCAATCTACGGAATTTTTCCGACTGCGGCCCTTTGTTTTTTGCGGGGACGGTTGGTTAAGCTAAAAATTATATTATGCCTGTTAGCAGAAAATTCGTTTTAGAGTATCTACATTCTTCTGCGCACCGCCCGCTATTACTGGAAGAGCTCGCCCGCCGTTTAGCTGTTCCCCCGGCAGACCGCCGAACTTTTCGCCGCTTAATCAGAGAAATGATCCAAACCGGTGAACTGGTGAAATCAAAAGGACATAGATACGGCTTACCGAACAAGATGAACCTGGTAGAGGGTCACCTGCAGGTACACCCCGATGGGTTCGCTTTTCTAATTCCTGAAGAAAGAGGAAAAACAGAGGTTTATATAAGCCCTCAGCATCTTAACCGGGCCATGGATGGGGACAAAGTGGCGGTTAGGATAGAGCGCGTTCGCCGGAGCCAGAAAACTTCAGGACGGGTAATTCAAATACTAAAACATGCTCACCAACAAGTGGTGGGCCGTTATGAACAAGGTTCCCCTTTTGATTACGTAGTTCCCTGGCATCCCAATATCACCCAGGACATATTCATCCCCTCTGGTTCACATAAGGCCAAGCCGGGACAAATGGTTGTGGCTGAAATAACCAGCTATCCCACTATCCAGCGTAACCCTGAGGGAAAAATAATAGAAATATTGGGAAATCCTGAAGACGTCGGCATAGATGAAGAAATTATCATTCGACATTACCAGCTTCCCCGCACCTTCCCCCCCGACGTATTGGCCGAAGCAGAAAATATTTCCGAAAGCATTCCTCCCCATGAAGTTAAAAAGCGACTGGATCTGAGAAATTTACGTCTTTTCACCATAGACGGTAAAACCGCTAAAGATTTTGACGATGCGGTATCTATCGAAAATTTGACTACCGGCAATTTTAGACTGGGGGTACATATCGCCGATGTCAGCTATTACGTAAAGCCCGGAACCAGGCTGGACGAAGAGGCTTACCTGCGGGGAAACAGTGTTTATTTTACCGACCGCGCGCTCCCCATGTTACCGCCGGTTTTGTCAAATGGTATCTGCAGCCTCAACCCGCAAGAGGATAGGTTAAGTATGAGTGTGCTGCTGGAATTCGATTCAGCGGCTAATCTTATAAATTTTGAAATTACGGATTCAATAATTAGAAGTTGCCAGCGATTTACCTATAACCAGGTTAAGCAAATATTATTGGACAAAGAACCGCTACTTCGCCAAAATTATAAAGAAATGGTACCTGCTCTGGAGCTGATGCAAAAATTGGCGCAGAGCTTAAAAGCCCGCCGCATAAAAAGGGGAAGCCTCGATTTTGACCTGCCTGAACCTGAAGTGATCCTCGATTTAGATGGAGTCACCCAGGGAATTATTAAAAGAGAAAGAAATCTTTCCCATGAAATTATAGAAGAATTTATGCTGGCCGCCAATGAGGTGGTCGCCGGCTATCTAGCTCAAGAGCTGATGCCGCTTATCTACCGTATTCACGAAGAACCAGATGAAATAAAACTGAAGGAATTTATAGAGCATATTTCTCAGCTAGGTTACAGCTTCCCTATAAAAAAACAAATTATGCAGCAGCAACTTCAGCAAATTCTGACTAAGTTTAAGGGTGCTCCCCAGGAACAACTTATTGCCATGTTGCTGCTGCGCACACTGAAACTGGCGAGATATTCGAGCGACAATTTAGGTCACTTTGCTCTGGCCACCCCTTGTTATACTCATTTTACCTCCCCCATTCGGCGTTATCCCGATCTTATAATTCATCGCTTATTGCGAGAGGTGAAACAGAAAGGTCATCCCAAGGCCCTCAGATGTGAAAAACTAGCTGAATACTTACCCCAGGCGGCGGAACACTGTTCGTATACCGAACGCCAAGCGGAAAGCGCAGAGCGGGATATAATAAAAATAAAGCGGGTCAAATTTATGAGCGATAAACTGGGGGAAGAGTTTGAGGGAATAATAAGCCGCATAACTTCGTATGGGCTATACGTAGAGCTTATAGATTTTTATGTCGCTGGACTGATCCACATATCTTCACTTACTGACGACTATTATCATTTTAACCAGAAACAGAGTTCCTTGCTTGGAAAACGTACCAAAAGAAGGTTCTGTCTTGGTGAACGAGTACGAGTACGAGTAGATAAGGTGGATGTTGAGCGGCGGTTTGTCGACTTTTCTCTGCTTGAAAAAATCAGTTAATTTTGTATTTGCCATAATTATATTTATCTTATAGTAAATACACCCGCCTTTACTGATGCGGCTCTTTGAACCCTAAAACTAGCTGTACTTTTTTACCCGATCTATTCATAAATTCAGACTGGGTTTGCAATACACCCCTTGCAATATAAGGGTTATAAGCCAATGCCCAATAAAACTTTATTTACCCAAGGGGATAGGAACAGGAGACTGATAAATTTATAATTTTCAACTAAATATCGATTCGCTTATAACAAGACCCTAATTTTTGGGGTTTAATACTTTTTATTTAAAATCATTGTCTAAATTACTTAATTTTGCTATATTAATAAGAATATTGGCTGTTCAGTTGTGAATAAAATTTTTCCTTTTTTAAAACTTCTGAATTAAACTCTTTGAACTTATAAATATTTTTTTCACATTTGCTGGTTGTTAATAAGTCTGTGTATAAGTTGATTGTTTTTTTATATGTGATAAAACCTTGGTGACCTTAACCCAATATATTCATAAGCTCAGATGTGAGATAAGGTGCATGAGCCAATGCCCAATAAAATTTTATTTACCCGAGGCGGCAGGAGCAGGAAGCTGATAAATCTATGTTTTTCAAGTAATTGTCGATTTCCACTTAACAAGACCCTAATTTTTCGGGTTAAAAAGAGGCAAAGGAATTATTAAGGTGTCCAACGTTTGGGTTGATGTGCTAAACTTGATTGAAAAAGAGGTTAACAAACAAAGTTTTGATACTTGGTTTGCACCTACGAGTTTACATAGATTCGAAGATAATAAGTTAATTGTTTCCGTTCCCAATGTTTTTGTGGCGAACTGGCTTTCTGAAAATTATATGGGCACTATTTGTACCTGTTTAAAAACGGTTAGCAACCAAGATATTCAGCTGAAGTTTGTGGTAAATGAAACAGAAAACAATTCCCCTTCTATCCCTAAAATAAATAGTCAGGCCGCTGTTACCACCACAACAATATCTTCTCAAACTAATAACTATACTAAAGCTTCTTTAAATGATAGATACACCTTTGATAATTTTGTGGTAGGCCCCAGTAATCAATTCGCCTATGCCGCCGCACAGGCTGTAGCAGAACAACCTTCAACTTCTTATAATCCCTTATTTATTTATGGGGGGGTCGGTTTAGGAAAAACTCATTTACTGCATGCCATTACTCATTTTATTAAAAGTAATTCTCCAAATTCTAAACTTTATTATACTTCTGCTGAAGAATTTATGAATGAACTTATAAATGCTATCCGATATAAAAACACCTATGATTTTCGCAACAAATATCGTAAAATGGATGTATTATTGATTGACGATATTCAATTCATTGCCGGTAAAGAAAGTACTCAGGAAGAATTTTTTCATACTTTCAATTCGCTATATGAAGCTCACAACCAAATAATAATCTCCAGCGATTGTCCGCCAAAAGAAATTCCAACCATAGAAGAACGCTTACGCTCAAGATTTGAATGGGGGCTTATTGCCGATATTCAAGCGCCTGATTTAGAAACCAAAATGGCCATCATTAAAAAGAAGGCCGAAAAACAAAATTTAAATTTACCCAATGACGTTTGTTACTTGATTGCGCGCAATATAGTTTCTAATATCAGAGAATTAGAGGGTTGCTTAAATAAAATAATAGCCTGTACTACCATTAAACAAAAAGAAATTACTATGAAAATGGCTCAAGAAGTACTTAAAGATATATTAGTTGAAAAAGAAAAATCTATAACCATTGAAAAAATACAAGATGTGGTTGCTGATTACTTTAATATTAAAATAAGTGAAATAAAATCAAAATTAAGAACTGCTTCTTTAGCCTTTCCCAGACAAATTGCCATGTATTTATGCCGTCATATGACTAATCATTCACTACCAAAAATTGGCGAATGTTTTGGTGGAAAAGATCACACTACTATTATTTACGCCTGTAAAAAAATAAAGAAAAAAATAGAAGAAGACGTTATTTTCAAAAATAAAATAAATCACCTTATAAATCTCATCCAGCGACCTTAAAAAAAAATATTTCACCCTTTTTTATTAATTACCCTGTCTATTTATAAATTTAGTTTGGGTTTGCCTGAGGCGGCTGATAAGGAAGCTTATAAATTTATTTTTTTCAACTAAATGTAGATTTGCCCAGGACAATACCCAAATTTTTTGGGTTAAATAATAAAGAGTGTAAAAACTGTTAATTTTTATTGTATAAGTTGTTAATAATTTTTTTTATTTTTTAACAACTTTCAATTAATCATTTAATATGGCAGTTATTCACAAATATTAACAAATTTTTCCCTGATAGCAACCAGCTTTTAATCAATAGTTTACCGTAGTTTTATACAAAAAAGGTTTAATACTACTAATACTATTATATTTATAGTATAATAATTATACTAAAGAAGTATTTAGTAATTGTTGATAATTTTATTTTAAGGTGAGGATATTTTATGGAATATATGGCCGATAATATTAAAGTATTAGAAGGCTTAGATGCAGTTAGAAAAAGACCTGCAATGTATATAGGCAGTACCGGTGAATTGGGCCTGCATCATTTAGTTTTTGAGGTAGTGGATAATAGTATTGATGAGGCTATGGGTGGATTTTGCGATCGCATTGAAGTTATTATTCATTTAGATAACAGTATTACTGTAATAGATAACGGACGCGGTATACCGGTCGATATGCATCCTACTAAAAAGAAATCAGCAGCCGAGGTAGTAATGACCGTACTTCATGCTGGTGGTAAGTTTGATCAGGATAGTTATAAAGTATCAGGAGGATTACACGGAGTTGGTGTATCTGTAGTGAATGCCCTTTCT
>JAJRUU010000071.1 GCA_024277605.1 bacterium | reverse complement strand
GTGGTCAATTTTCGGCTAGCGAAATCCACTTTTCCTGGTCAATTTTAGGCTAGCACAACCAAATTATGTAGCAGATAAACTAAAATCAAGCGAGGGGTGAGATAACTGCGCAACTTTACATAAGCCATACAGAGTTAAAGCCAAATTTGACATTTATGTTTGTTGTGTATAGCATTATGTATAGAATATAATGGTCGTATATGAAGAATGCTGAAGTTCTCAGTCTTTTAAGGGAGGCAAGAGATTATGAGAGTCTTTTTAACAGGTGCTACAGGATATGTGGGGCATGAGCTACTTAAACAACTGCTATTAGCTGGATACGAAGCAAGGTGCTTGGTGAGAGAGGGTTCAGCTGGGAAATTGCCCGGTGGGCATGGACTTGAGATCGTAACCGGGGATGTTACCGATGCGGATAGTTTACAGGGGAAGATGGTAGGCTGCGATGTGGTTATTAATCTGGTGGGCATCATTAAAGAAATACCCAGCCAGAGGGTTACCTTTGAGCGGCTACATTATGAGGCGAGTAAGAACGTAATAGATGCAGCGGTGGGGGATGGAGTAGAAAGGTTCCTGCAAATGAGCGCTCTGGGGGTAAGAGCGGAGGCTCGCGCTTGCTATCACCGTACCAAGTATCAGGCTGAGGAGTATCTCAAACAAAGTAGACTTGCATTTACGATTTTTAGGCCCTCGATTATTTTTGGCTCTAAGGATCAGTCTATAAATATGATGTCCAGAATTATGAAGCTTAGCCCTGTTTTTCCGGTAATCGGCAATGGAAAGAATAAGTGGCAGCCGGTAGCGGTGGAAAATGTGGTTCAGGGATTTGTAGCCGCCTTGAATAATCCTAAAGCCGAAAATAAGACCTATGAAGTTGGGGGTCCTCAAGCAATGGAGTATGATCAGGTTTTAAATGTGATTGCCGATGTGCTGGGAAAAAAGATAATAAAGATTCATCAACCTATTTCACTGATGAAGCCTATAGTGGCTATCATGGAAAAATTTACTTTTTCCCCCTTAAATCTAGACCAACTGATTATGCTCGGGGAGGACAATGTTTGTGATGAAAAACCCTTCTTTAGTGATTTCGGGATAACCCCAATCGGATTTAAGGAAGGGATCTCAAGTTATATGTAAACAGTGAAAGATGATTGATCGCGGGCTGTTTACTCTCCTTCAGATCGAAGCAAGTGTTTACGGTATAGCTTATGACATTCCATGCAATTTCCTATCATTTTCATGACCAGATTATGTGATTTTTCAAAGTTTTTTTGTTCGAATTCGCGCTTGATAGTAGTTGCTAATTCTCGCTGAAGGTTACACTGCTCATTCCATTCAGCCGCATGTACCATATGCTCAGGGCTTATTTTTTCAATCATGGATTCACTGATGGCAACCAGGTTTTCAGTGGTAATGTTCATCCTCACATCATCATAATTTAAAAATCCATACAGCATATACTTCAGATTATCCCAAGTTCTATCCATCAACACACTGAGGCTATCATCTTTGCTGAGCTTCATCGCCGCCAATTGAGCTTCACTCAGTTTTTGCTTCGGTTTTAGATATTTGCGGTATTCCTTATGGCAATTCATACAGTTCCTGGTCAGGTCACGGAATTGATTTCTTGATTCATCAAAGTCTTGCTCTTCAAACACCCGCTTCAAATTTACCGCTGAGCCATTTATTTCGCTGCGCGATTCTTGCCATGCGGCTTTATTTTCCCTATATGTCTGGGGAATTCCCCTGAGTATGTGGCTACTTAAGGCCACCAGGTTTTCAGTTGCGGTTTTTACTTTCGCATTATCATAATTTATACAGCCGTACAATATGTACTCAACATTATTCCAATCCCTCTCCATCAACTTGCTAAAACTGTCCCCCTGTTTGGGTTTCATCTTTTCCAATCTGCCCTCGCTGGATTTCTGGGGAGGAGGAGCCTCTCCACCGCAACTTAATATTCCAATTATTAACAATATTGCTAATGAAAATGGTTTAATTGCTCTCCGTTTCATTACGATTTTTCCCCTTCATAAACAACAGGTTACAAGATAATATGCCCTTGCCTATCAATTAGCCAAAAATACTATTATCTATAGTAACATTCTCAATAAGTTATGTCAAATCCTTGTACCCGACTTATTCATAAATTCAGGCTGGGTTTGCAAGACATCCCTTGCAAGATAAGGTTTATGAGCCAAGGCTTATAAGCCAACGTCCAATAACACTTTGTTTGCACAAGGGGATAGGAATAGGAAGCTGATAAATTTATGTTTTTCAACTAAATATCGATTCGCCCATAACAAGACCCGAATTTTTCGGGTGTAATGCTATTGTGATGATGCACTTAATACACGAATTATTTATGAAGGGTTACAGGGAATGACAGAGAATATGTCACAACCCCACGCATAATGGGCAAGAAGCGGATGATTGTTGAATCAAATAATGATTCAAGGAACAGATTTTACAATATAGCCAAGGGCCTGTCGGACTTTGGGGGTATCTTGATAAAGGGGACATGTCCCCTTTATTCCGGGGTTTTTATCAGGTGCTTACGATATAACAGGTGGCAATCCATGCAGGTACCTATCATTCCCTGAAAATTCTCTTTTGCTTCATCAAAATTTTGCTGTTCAACATTTTGCTTTAATTTTACGGCTAAATCTTTCATCAGGTCACACTGTTCATTCCATTCTGCTCCATGTCGTTTGTAAGCCGGGGTGATTCCTTTTTTCATGTATTCAGCAAGGGTGGCTAGATTGTCAGCCACGATTCTTATCTTTTCGTTATCATAATTTAAGAAGCCGTAAATTACATAATCGAAATTACTCCAGCTTCTATCCATGAGCTTAGAGAGGCTATCCCCAGATTTTGGTTTCATTTTCTCCATGCGGCTTTCAGTCTTTTTTTGTTGGGGAGCTTCTCCACCACAACTTATTATTCCAGTTGTTAACAGTGCTGCCAGTGCAAATATTTTAATTGTGCGCCATTTCATTCTATATCCTCCCTTTATAAGAAAACGATTAAACTATGACATTTTGGAATATACTCAACAAACGATTGACAAAATAGCATTAATGACATGCTATGTCAAACAATTTAACAAAATTTGAAGCACAAGACATGTATGCTGTCTACACAAATAGATTGCTGTAGGGGGACATTGGGGACAGGTCCCCTTGCGGGTAGGCCCCCTTGGGGGCAGGCCCCATTTTTCAAGATACCCTATAGTTTAAAGAGCGAATAAGACTGATTGTAAATCGACCAATTATATAGAAGAACAGCCGAATTCCCCGCAACAAGGTTTTCAGCTTAATGGTCAGTGGGTTTATATAAGGCTCATCGGGATAGATAGTGAGCCAGCAGACCCCCGGATAAAGTAAGCGCTTAAGAAATTTAAACCACTTGTCCTGGTAAAGAAAAAAGGATACCATCCCCCTGCTGTCCTTATTTAGTTCCGCCTCCCCGCATAATAGCTTTTGCTCATCCAGAATAAGCGGAAACAGCCTGCGGGTTAATGCCGGGGGTGTAAGGGCTTGCCATATATGTGGCTCTATGTCGGTGCCCAACAACTTATTGGCAAAATATAATGTATAATAAACACGAGTAGCTATGCCTGATGCTTTGACCACCGCCATAATTTGCTCCCAATCAATAATATTCTCTGGTGAAGAGACTATCCACTCCACATCCCATAAGTCCTTTAAGGACAAAAACCAGTGACCGCTAAAATGTAAGCAGAGGTGCAGAAAAAGATTCTCCAGCGATGGGACCAATGCCTTAGCCGATGATATATCAATATACCTTGCGCCTTGCCATAAGCGATTTGCGTTAAAATCGATTAAATCCTCTGCTGAATAAAGGTTCCAGTGGAATTCAAAGCTTAAATTTGGGGCGAGCTTACGCTTATACGTCAGGTGGAAGTAACACTTCCTCATAAGTCGGGCAGCGGGTAAGGGATTTTCCAGTTGATAATCGGGCTGCATGATCTCATGTATTTGCCCCAGATGTTCTGGATGGACTAACAAATCCACATCTCCAAAAGCCCGCAGTACAATATCAGGGTAAAGTAATTGGGCCAGGGCCGCCCCCTTTAACAGCATAACCTCAACCTTTTGCTCAGCCAATACGCCTAATAAACGTTCCAGCTCGTTATAATAAGCCAGATTTAAGCCACAAACCGCGGCATACTCATCCTTGAGGCTGGCTAATACCACACCAGGAATAATATCTTTCCAGCAGGGCTCTCTTAAACAATAATATAACAAGCTGATTACATCATAACAGCGGGCCAGGTTTAAAAGTATTTCCCAGTTGATCCCCGACTGGATTAGGCGCCGGATTTTCTCTCGATCTGTGTCATCGGGCCGATATTTGGTGGCCCGAAACAAGAGCGCATAATATGGCCCCCAATGCTTTTCTGTGTATGGTTGGTTTTGCAGCATATCACTCCTCATGTTGGCGATATACTATCATAGACTAATTCGGTGGACAAGTAAGCTGCCTTCTTTAAAAACAGTAGTTAGCCCGATCTATTCATAAACTCAGGCTGGATTCGCAAGACACCCCTTGTGAGATAAGGTTTATGAGCCAACGCCCAATAAAACTTTATTTGCCCGAGGCGGCAGGAGCAGGAAGCTGATAAATATATGTTTTTCAAGTAAATGTCGATTTCCCCATAACAAGACCCGAATTTTTCGGGTTAGATATTGCAAAGTTAGTCTTGGTTTGCTATTTTAGGTTCATAAATCTGATGACACATAGCAATTAACAGGAAAAATGCAAACAATGGCGGAAAAGAAAAACATACTTATCCTTACCCAAACATTTCCTAGTGAAAACTTTAAATGGCATGGTATATTTGTTTTGCAACAAGTGTTGGAATTGGCAAAAAGAAATTATAATATTACTATACTTTATCCAAGAGCACTTTTCCCCTCGGTATATAGATTGATAGAAAGGCGCAAGGGAAAGGACTTTTATGTGCCGGAAAAAATTAAAGACTTGCTCCCTGATAACGTAAAATTCTATTTCGTCCCTTTTTTGTTCTTTAATGAATTCGGGTTGAAAGATTTATTAAAGTCAATCAGCCTGTTTTTGTTTGTTAAATTAAAAGGAATTAAAACAGATATAATTCATGCACATATGACCTATAATGCAGGCTATTTAGGTGTTATATTGGGCAAATGGCTGAGAAAGCCAGTGGTAATTACTGCACATGGCTCGGATATAACTTCTTTATTTATGGAGGAACCGGAACTTGATCAGGCTCATTGGTTTGGTGAAAAGATAGAAGACATAAAACCAAAAGCTATAAGTACATTACTAAAATGCGACAAGATTATTGCGGTAAGTAATAATTTAAAAGAACATATCATAAAGTTGGGTATTCCAGCGGAAAAGATTACCGTTATATATAATGGGGTAAGTCCAGAAAAATTTCATCCCATTTCTAAAATAGAAGCTCGAACGAAACTAAAATTGTCTAAAAATAAAAAAATAGTACTCTTTGTTGGTGCTTTAAGCAGGGGAAAGGGGATAAAGGAATTAATAGCGGCAATAGATTTGATAAATGAAACAAGAAAAGATGTTTTATTTGTTCTAATAGGTGAGGGTGATTTAAAGGAAGAACTAATTGCTACGGTAAAATCAAAGAAATTAGAACAGCACGTAATATTTGCCGGGCGTAAACCGAATGATGAACTTTTACAATGGCATGCTGCTAGTGATGTCTTTTGCCTCCCCTCTTATCGTGAGGGTACCCCCTGTGTAGTAGTAGAGGCAGTAGCTTGTGGCAGGCCGGTTGTAGCTACGGCAGTGAGTGGTACGCCAGAAGTGGTTAACAGTGAAGACATCGGTTATTTAATCCCACCAAAAAATTCAAAAGAATTAGCCAATGCTTTAATTTCCGCTTTAGACAAAAAGTGGGATACTGAATTTATCCGTAAATATTCAGGAAAATTTCATTGGCCCAATATAATCCCCCAAATCGAAGCAATTTATAAAAATATTTTAACAAGCTCAGAAACAAACTAAACAATAAAACTTAGCATTTTGCTTTAGGATATATCAAATAAATGGACTTAAAGAGTCGGACTATAAAAGGAGTAAAGTGGTCAGGCATAGGCCAACTATTAGCCAATGGAGCTGATTTTGTTATATATGCGATTTTAGCTCGAATACTATTTCCGGAAGACTTTGGCGTATTTGCAATGGCGACTGTTTTTACTGGATTTGTTTCAGTTATTAATCAATTAGGGATGGAAACCGCTATTATTCAGAGAAAAGATATTAATGAATCTCACCTTTCAACTTCCTTCTGGTTTATTTTGGTTTTTGGTATTTTTTTAAGCCTGATGATTATAGGTGTTGCCCCTCTGTTAGCCAATCATTTCACAAATGAATTAGTTCAGCCGGTTTTAATGGCGCTTTCGCTAAACTTTATTGCTACTGCTTTTGGTTTCGTTCATTATGCTTTGCTACAGCGTTGGATCGAGTTCAAAAAAATAGCAATTATTGAGATAAGTACTATTTTAATTGGCGGTACCGCTTCAATTATTATGGCGCTCAATGGGTGGGGCGTCTGGAGTCTTGTCTGGGGTTGGGTAGGTCAGAGCATGATTAGAAGCGCTATTTCATGGGTGCTTTGCAAATGGCGGCCCAAGATGATTGTTGATTTGCAAAGTTTCAAGGAACTCTTTGCCTTTGGTAAAAACATCGTTGGTAGCCGTATTTCTACTTCGCTGTCTGACAATATTATATATCTGCTGATAGGCAGAGTATTAGGTGAATCAACCTTGGGGATATATTCATTCGCCTATAAACTAAGCCATCTAACGGCAACCAAGTTTTCTCGTATTATCAGCCGAGTGGCTTTACCTACTTTCAGCTCCATCCAGGATGATGACGCTGCCATAAGCTGGATATACCAAAAGAAGATAAAATGTATTTCGCTCATATGTTTTCCTCTTTTGTTTGGCATGTTAACAACCGCTCCCAGATTTATTGAGGTTATTTATGGTTATAAATGGAGAGCTGCTATTATCCCCTTGCAAATGCTTTGTGTTATGAGTTTCGTTAAGACCATCATTTGTCACTCCGGCACAGTTATAATATCGAAAGGGAGACCAGACGTACAATTTAAGTGGAATGTAGTAGCTGGGATCACCTATCCTTTATTTTTGCTGATTGGTTTAAAATATGAGATAATAGGCGTTTGTATCTCTTTAACAATAGCTACATTTATCCTATATTTTATTATACAATATGTTGCCAATTCCATGATTTACTTGAGCACAAGAGACTTTATAGCTAGCCTCTATCCAGCAACGCTGTCTTCTGTTTTAATGACAACTGGCATATTGATTTATGAAAAATTTTATGGGGCAAGGTTTGACAGTGCAAACGTTTTAGGGTTTATTATTCCAGTGATTTTGGGTGTGATTATTTATGCGATGTCTGTCCGGTTCATATTTAGCAGCCTACATAGTGAAATAAAGGAAATTTTGTTGTCTGAATAGCAAAAGGCTAGTTTATTTACCAAGGGTTTTATTCGCCTATTATATAAGCTGTATGGAGAAAAACACGGTATTTATGGAACAAAAAAGATTTACTAAACAACAAGACTGGGAAGATTATTGGGAGAAGCTAGAGCTTCCGGCGGAAGTAAAAAAATCAAAAGATAATCTATACAGAAATATAATCTTAGAAACATTTGATAGATTTCTTACCCAAGACAGTGAATTAACGATTCTTGAAATAGGTGGAGCTCCTGGCAGGTATCTGGCTTATTTTGCAAAAAAATTTCATTATAATATAAACGCATTAGATTATTCTGAGATTGGATGTAGAAAAACACAGGATAACTTTAAACTACTTAACCTTGAAGTATCTGTTTATCAAAAGGATTTATTTGCGGATGATATTTCAGACATGCCTGAATTTGATATTGTTTATTCTATTGGTTTTATTGAACATTTTGCCGATTTAAAAATAGTTGTTGAAAAACACTTACAATTATTAAAACCAGGTGGTATCCTTTTCATTGGAGCGCCCAATTTTTTAGGCATAAATCATTGGGTGCAGAAAACACTTGCTCCGCAAAACCTGGCTCAGCATAATATAGCTACCATGGATATAGAAAAATGGAATGATTATGAAAAATGTTTTAAACTAGACACAATTTTCAAAGGATATATCGGTGGATTTGAACCAGGGTTGTTCCATCGTTGTGAGAAGCAAACACTTTTCAACCGGTTGGTTTTTTATTTTTTTCGAGGGATTAAATATATTATCACAGATAGATTCGAGTTTTTAAGGAAGTTTAACTCCAAATTCTGGAGTGGTTTTGTAGTTGGAATATACAGAAAAACAGAGTGATCTTCCCCTTAGTACTTCTTTTAACCCGAAAAATTCGGGTATTGTTATGGGCGAATCAACATTTAGTTGAAAAGTATAAATTTATCAGTTTCCTGTTCCTGCCGCCTCGGGCAAACAAAGCTTTATTGGACGTTGGCTCAGGCACCTTATCTCACAAGAGGTCTGGCAAATCTAGTCTGAGTTTATGGATAGATCAGGTTTAATCTGTTTGATGAATTATGTTGATAAAGTGTTCGGGTGTATGATGTAAGGGTTGAAAATGAATTATCAAGACATTGTTAAGTCTTCCATAAAGCTTGTTACCGGGAAGCGCACCCTTGTGCAGGCAATAAATTTCATAAAATATAAAGCCAGTTCACCGGCTGAGGTGCTGAATTATGCTCCGATAGTCTTATCGGTCTCACCTACTGACCGCTGTAATCTCAGTTGTGATATGTGTCTTTCACACTCGCCCAGAGCCAAAGACAACCCCTATAGGCATAAACCGGCGCCCGATATGACTTATGAGCTGTTTAGGCAGATAGTGGATACATTTCCAACCGCATTATCTATTCAAATTGTGGGAACCGGGGAGCCGCTGTTAAATAAAGATTATTTTGAAATGGTGGAATATGCAGCCGTTGAGGGAAAGATGGATGTAAGCACTACATCTAATGGGACTATCCTGGCTGACAAGATAGACGAAATAGTGGCAGCCCCGCTCACCTATTTTTTTGTCAGCTTAAACGGGCATAATGCTGATGAGTTTGATCGGTTTACCGGTTGCGGCACAAAGTGCTACCATAAGATTTATGAAAACGTGGTTAGCCTGGTAGACAAAAAGCGGAGTACCGGGGCTAGCTTGAAAATAGGGGTGTCCTATGTACTTGACAAGACTAACTTTGGCTTTTTGAATGATATGATTCAAGTGGCCGGTAGGCTGGGGGTGGATGAAGTTAAAATTATGCCCTATCTTTCTACTCTGGATATCCCGGGATATACTTCAAAAGAGCGCAGTCTGTTTGAAGAAGATAATGCGGTTAAAAATATTTTTTCAAATATTACCACCCCGGCTGGCATGCACATAGCCCTCTATCCCCCATTAAAGGGCGCTGCCGCTAAGAACTGTAAAACTTTTTTTACCTCCCTCAGGGTAGATGGGGCCGGGAATATAGGAAGTTGTGGCCGGATGTTGCTTGAGCTTTCCCAAAATGGTAAATTTACTGATGAAAATGTCTGGAATAATGATTATTTCAGACGAATGCGGCGCATATATTTAGATCCAGAAATGCCGTTACTTGAACCTTGCACAGTTTGTCCTGAAAATATGGGTGACAGGATATTATAAGGAGATCACATTGAAAGTTCCATTACTAGATTTACAGGCGCAATACAAGGATATTGAGCAGGAAGTTTTACAGGCCATAAGAGAGGTTTATGCGCACAAGATTTTTATATTGGGTCCTGAAGTAAAAAAATTAGAAGCAGAGGTTGCAAATTATTCAAGTACTAAGTATGCCATAGGAGTGGCTTCCGGCTCTGATGCTATATTGCTTTCACTAATGGCCCTGGGTATCGGTCCGGGTGATGAGGTAATTACTACCCCGTATACATTTTTTGCCACCGCGGGTTCTATCTCCAGGCTTGGCGCTACGCCTGTATTTGTCGATATTGATGAGAAAAGCTATAATATTTCACCGAACGAAATAGAAGCAAAGATCACCCCCAAGGCTAAAGCCATTATGCCGGTGCATCTGTATGGACAGTGTGCCGATATGGAGGTGATCTTAGAAATTGCCGCTAAACACAAACTTCCGGTCATTGAAGATGCCGCCCAAGCCATTGGCGCCGAATACGGGAAAAATACTCTAAGCAAAAAAGCAGGTTCAATGGGGGCGTTTGGCTGCTTTAGCTTTTTCCCTTCGAAAAACCTGGGTTGTATGGGTGATGGCGGCATGATAGTCACCAATGATGCAGATTTAGCCCAAAAAGCGTCTGTCCTGCGGGTTCATGGGAGCAAGCCTAAGTATTATCATAAGGTTATCGGGTTAAACAGCCGTTTGGATACATTACAGGCGGCTGTTTTATCGGTAAAGCTGAAATATCTTGACAGTTGGTCAATAAAGCGGCGAAAGAACGCTGAATTGTATAATGAACTGTTTAAGGCAAAAGGCTTGCTGGAAATTATAACTCTACCATTTACAGAATACCAGAATAAGCATATTTATAACCAATATGTAGTTAGGACACCAAAACGAGACCAACTGAAAGAATTTTTGAAAAATAAAGGGATTGGTACCGAGATTTATTATCCGGTTCCGCTGCATCTTCAGGAATGTTATAGCTCTTTGGGTTATAAAGAAGGGGATTTTCCCCTGGCCGAGAAAGCGGCCCGGGAGACGCTGGCGCTACCGATTTATCCTGAGTTAACCAAACAGCAGCAGGAACTGGTGGTTGATTCAATAGTAGAGTATTTTAATACATAGAGGACGAGGTTTTTATGCAAAACAAAGAATATAACAAGAACATAGCGGTTATTGGTAGTGGTTACTGGGGCAAGAACCTCATTCGTAATTTTAGTGACTTAGGGGCGTTGCATACCATTTGTGATAGTAATGCGGATACCTTAGGTGATTTTAGCCGCCAATATCCAAAGGCCCAAGTCAGTAGCGCTTATATAGATGTGTTGAATACCCCGGAAATTACTGCAGTCGTATTAGCTACTCCGGCAGAAACTCACTTTTCCCTGGCAAAAGAGGCTTTGTTGGCTCAAAAAGATGTGTTTGTTGAAAAACCCTTAGCCCTGAAAGTCGATGAGGGCAAAGAGCTAGTCCGTATTGCCAAAGAAAATAATCAAATTTTAATGGTAGGGCACCTATTACATTATCATCCGGCGATTATTAAAATTAAGGAGCTGTTTCAGGCAGGAGAATTGGGAAGAATACAATATGTGTACTCAAACAGGTTGAACCTGGGTAAAGTTCGCCGGGAAGAAAACATACTCTGGAGTTTTGCTCCCCACGATATATCAGTTATGGTATCAATATGCGAGGAACTCCCCCAGGAAGTAGCTTGCTTTGGCGGGAATTATCTACACCAGCAAATTGCGGATGTAACCATGTGTAACCTTTCCTTCCCCTCGGGGATCAAAGGACATATTTTCGTCTCCTGGTTGCACCCGGTTAAGGAGCAGCGATTTGTAGTAGTCGGTTCTGATAAAATGGTTGTATTTAACGATACCGATCCCACCCATAAACTCCTGTTATATCCGCATGAGATAAAGTGGAAGGGAATTGTGCCTTTATTGGATAAAAAAGAGGCTGTTCCCATTACTATCGATACAAGTGAGCCGCTGAAAAAGGAGTGCACCCATTTCTTAGACTGCATCCAGGACCGCAACACCCCCCTTACTTCTGGCGATGAGGGCCTATCTGTGCTTCGGGTGCTGGACGCCTTTCAACGATCGTTAGAAAACAGGGGGCAACTGGTTGTATTATAAACCCAACCCAAAAAGAATAGCCCATCAATCCTGAATTCTGGTAATTATTTTAGGCAGAAAAGGTTTGCCCTGACCAGTGTGGATTTGCGCATAACAAGACCCGAATTTTTCGGGATAGGAAGTTTTGATGGCAGAAAGCGAAAGAATCCTTTGTGTGACTATGTCAGATTGGGATGGCCCCAAATACGGCCGACACCATCTGATGAATATCATAGCCAACAAGCATAAAGTGGTATGGGTTGAAGAGCCTGTTTCCTTTGGCAAGTTTTCTGTTCGTAAGATTTCCCGTTTTCTCAAATTCCTGAAACCGCCTCGAAAGATAAAAGAAAACCTGATAATTTTAACCCCGCCCCCAAGCCTGCCATTTATTGATATTTTGCCTTTATTTAATATGATAAATGGATTTGTTTTGTGTTTGTGGTTGAAATCAAAGTTAAGGGGTTTGGGGTTTTCCCCGACAATTTTTTGGGCCTTCTTTTGCTTTACGCCGTATTTAGTGGGTAAATTTGGCGAGAACCTAAGTATATATTTTTGTAATGATCCATATTTTGACAACCAGTTTATGATAGCTAATGAAAGGGAGTTATGTCAAAAAGTGGACTTAATATTTACCGTGTCGAATCACCTGACCGATACGAAAAAAGAATATAATAATAATTGCCATACCATATTACATGGTGTTGATGTAGATAGTTTTTGTTCTAATAATATCCCTGTTCCTGAGGATGTAAAGCATATAAAAAAACCGATCATTGGTTACGTAGGAGCTATAAAAGGGTATATGGATTTCGATTTACTTAAGTATTTAGCTAATGAGCATCCTGAATGGTCAATTCTTCTGGTGGGGCATATGCTCAAAATGCGGGCGGCAGAATGGGAGAAATGGCAGAGCTTAGAGCAGCAACAAAACATATATATATTGGGAAAAAAAGAAGGGAAACAAATTCCTGGTTACATAAAATTGCTTGATGTGGCTTTGTTCCCTTATAATGTGGAGAAGTGCAAAGATTACAAAAAGGGGCTTTATTGGCAGGTGCCTTTAAAGTTTTTTGAATATCTTGTTATGGGAAAACCGATTGTCTCCACCGATTATACTGGCTATGAGGGGATTCCGGCAAATTATTATGAAATGGCGCACACTAATCAAGAATTTTTACACAAAATAGAGAAAAGTTTGCTGGAGGATTCTGAAGCCAAAAAGAGTCAACGTATAGCCTGCGCCAGAAAGAACTCTTGGCAGCATAGAGTTGAGCAGATGGCGGGCTATATTTCAGCCACTAGAACCAGAAAATTGAAGCAGCAGAATACAGTTTAGTTTATTTAATAATATCAGCTTGAAATTGGTAATAGCTAATGTTATTATAAGGGTCTCAAAATGTAATAAATCGCTGGGATGTCGTCTGTTGGTTTGCGGTTAGGCCTGTTCAATATAATGTGGTTGGCTGAATTATGTTGGTCTGTAAGTTAATGCTCAGGAATATATTTGCTGTTCAGGGTATCTCAATTTTAACCCGATCTATTTACAAATCTAGGCTGGGTTCGCAAGACACCACTTGTGAGATAAGGTTTATGGGCCAACGTCCTGAAAAAACAGGCTGTGCCTGCCCGAATTTTTCGGGTTAAATTGGCTTTTTAAAGTCAGTTGTTTCTTCGGTATAGGGTTATTCTTATGTATATACTTGGTATATCGGCTTTTTATCATGATAGCGCAGCTTGTATAATAAAGGATGGCGAGATAATTGCCGCTGCTCAGGAAGAGCGCTTTACTCGCAAGAAGCACGACTTTTCTTTTCCTGGAAATGCGGTCAAGTATTGTCTGTCCGAGGCCGGTATCAAGGTCAATGATTTGGCATATGTAGCTTTTTATGATAAACCGTTTAATAAGTTTGAACGATTAATAAAGAGCTATCTGGCATATGCTCCGTCAGGCATAAAGTCCTTTGTCCAGGCGATGCCCTTATGGCTTAAGCAGAAATTATTCTTACGGGATATTTTAACAGAAGAGCTTTCTCCTTTTGAGGGGAAGTTGATCTTTCCCGAGCACCACCAGTCGCACGCCGCATCAGCCTTCTATCCCTCGCCTTTCCAGGAAGCCGCCATACTAACGGTGGATGGGGTAGGGGAGTGGACAACTACCAGCTACGGGGTGGGTAAAGACAACAGGATTAATCTAATGGCCGAGCTTAGATTTCCTCACTCACTGGGGCTTTTGTATTCGGCGTTTACCTATTATACCGGATTTAAGGTTAATTCAGGCGAATATAAGATAATGGGGCTGGCCCCTTATGGTGAGCCGAAATACGCTGATCTTATCTTTGATGAATTGATGGATTTAAAGCCGGACGGTTCCTTTAAGATGAATTTGAAGTACTTTGATTATTGTGTTGGCCTTAAAATGACCAACAAAAAATTTGATAAGCTGTTCGGCGGTCCGCCCCGCAAGCCGGAGAGTGAGGTTACCCAGCGGGAAATGGATCTGGCGCGTTAAGTGCAGGTGGTTACCGAAGAAGTTATCCTCCGTATAGCCAGGCATATACATAAAGAAACCGGTCAGAAATACCTGTGTCTGGCGGGTGGGGTGGCTCTCAACTGTGTCTCCAATGGGAAACTTTTACGTAATGGGCCATATGAAAATATCTGGATTCAACCGGCAGCCGGTGATGCCGGCGGCGCAATAGGTGCGGCGCTGATTGTCTATTATGATTATCTTAAGAATCAGCGCCAGGTGGAGAAAAAGGAATGTTGGCCATCCAGCTACTTGGGACCCGCTTTTGAAAATGGTCACATAGAACAATTTTTAGAAGCTAAAGACATTCCCTATGAAAAGCTAAATGACGAAAACATTTCCAGCCGGATTGCTCAGCTACTGGCTGACGAAAAGGTGGTCGGTTGGTTTCAGGGCAGGATGGAGTTTGGTCCCCGGGCACTGGGTGCGCGCAGCATCATCGGTGATGCCCGTTCACCTAATATGCAATCGGTGATGAATCTGAAGATAAAATATCGGGAATCGTTCCGTCCGTTTGCGCCCACGGTGCTTCAGGAATGCGCCTCCCAATACTTTGAATTTGAGGGACAAAGCCCTTATATGTTGATTACCGCCCCGGTGAGGGAGGAAAAAAGGATAAAACTGACCGCTGGAGAAGAGAAGTTATTCGGTATAGAGAAGTTAAAAACTATTCGCTCAGAAGTTCCGGCTATTACCCATGTTGACTATTCCGCCAGGTTACAAACGGTGAGTAAAGCCAGTAATCCCCGCTATCATGGTATGCTCAAAGCTTTTTATGATATTACCGGCTGTCCGGTTATCATTAATACCTCATTTAATGTGCGCGGTGAACCCATCGTATGCACCCCTGGGGATGCCTATACATGCTTTATGCGTACCCAGATGGATTACTTGATTATGGGCAATTACCTGCTGGATAAAACCAAGCAGTCCGAATGGGATGAAGATTTTGACTGGCGGGATCACTTTGAGGCGGACTAATTTATGAAAGAAAATGCTACTAAAAAAGATATAAGGACTTTTGGGATTGGCCTGGCGGTTATTCTGGCGGTGGTTGCCAGTATATCATTCTACAGGCATGGCCAGTCGCTTAAATTGTGGTGGCTATATGGCATATCAGTAGTGGTGTTGCCATTGGCGCTATTTGCACCCAATGTGTTGAAGCCGGTTTACAAAGTGTTTATGAAAGTAGGCCACGTTGTAGGTAACTTTAACACCAAAATTTTGCTGGCGTTGATATATTATTTGTTGTTTACCCCGATCGGTTTATTGTCCAGGCTGTTCGGTAATGATCTATTGGACACAAAACTGGAACCGCAAGCTGAGTCTTATTGGATTAAAAGAGAAGTCAAAGAGATAACCCAGGAAGAGTACGAAAAGCAATTCTAGCGCATGAGCCTGGATTGCGCAATATAAATAAAGGAGTTGATAGTTAGATGGGAAAAGCAGGTTTAGTTAAAGAGTTATGGGATTTTATGAAGGTTAACAAGAAGTTTTGGCTGGCGCCTATTTTACTGGTATTGCTTTTGTTGGGAGCGCTGATTATTTTTACCGAATCTTCGGCCCTATCACCATTTATATATGCGCTTTTCTAGCCACTTAAAGCTTTTTTGCCGGAATTTTAAGGTTAGTTAGCTCTTCTATAATAAGTTTCATCACCTTGGGGGTTTGGGCACGTATGAGTTGTGTGAGTTCCAGCCCCATATGCGAAGCGTCTTCCGGCACAATCCCAAAAATAATAGTACGGGGGAGTTTTCCGTCTAACTGACGAGCAATTTCAAGAGCTTCCAATAGCCCGATTTGATGTAAGGAGTGCTTAGCTGGAATTTTGGATGATAGCTCTTCGGGAGTGAACTTTAATATGGCTCCCGGTTTTTGTCGGGCTTTAACGGCGTCTATAATTATAAGGTGTTCTGTGTCACGGATGATGGGTATGAGGTCTACACCCAGCGTTGCCCCGTCAATTAAGCTTACATTTTCAGGAAAATGGTACTCCCTCCGTAGTTGTTCAACAACCCTGACGCCCACTCCTTCATCTTTTAATAATATATTTCCAGCTCCTAAAATTACCACTTTAGGTGGCTGAGTTTGAGGGGGACGAAGTCCCCTTTTATTAAAGTCGGCCGTGCTTGCCAAAAAGGGTTTCCTCAAGGTTTTGTCTTTTATAAGTAAATCGGGTCAATTTTATATCGAACTTTAGGCTAACTTATATGGGGCTTCGATATTATTCATTATCTTCGTTAAGTACGGGTTTAATCTTTTCTTCGGCAAATACCTCCATCTGTTCAATGCCGAAGCTCTTTACAATTACCGCCCCACCCATAATAACTCCCAGGTAAATGGTGAAAAAACGCCACAGGATAATTAATATCCCCAGTATCTGTTGGGGAACCAGTGGAGCAAAAAACACATAGAATCCTCCTTCGGCTATTCCGCTTCCTCCGGGAGTGGGTGAAAAGTACAGCAGAAAGTACAAGACAAATTGGATCATAAATACCTTGCCCAGGGACACAGGAGAATTAAGTCCCTTTAAAATTACATATGCCATGGAATAGTTGGCGCAGATAAAGCCTATTGTACACAGAGTTGCTCCCAGAATGCTCAATTTGCGTTGCTGAAAAAATAGCTTCATGCTGTGGTTGAGCTCTTCTATCCAGCCATCTATCGATTGGATAAGTTTGGGCGTCCTGTTTCTTAAGAACTTGAATCTGTTTAGTAAATGCAACACCTTCTCTACCACATGTTCAGCTCGAAGCGGGCTGAAAATAGCGTACAAGATAAACAGAATCAATACCACAAGAAAAAGCGCCACTCCATCAAACATGCGCTTAAACCATACATTGGGTAATAATTCATGGTGGTAATAAATTATCAGCGGGCCCCCAATAGCAATAAACATTATCATTAAAATTCCGCGGATAACCACCACAGAGGTGCCCTTACCCACGCCCATACCTTTTTCTTTCAGCATATATACCAGCAATGGTTCACCGCCGCTAAGCGCCGGGGTGATAGCCGAAAGAAAATTATAGGCTAATATTGATTTCAGACTGTAAAAAAAGGAGAGTTTGGTCCCCAGGGCGTTGGCGAGTATCTTAAGCCGTAAGATATCGAAATACAGCATCAAACCGTATAGGCCCAAGGCTATAAACAGGTAGCTTAATTGTAACTTTTTAACTGCCAGCAAGGTTTCTGGACCAACTGTAGCTGCCAGAATAATTAATATAATTATAATGCTATAGAGGAGAAAAAAAGCGATTCTTCGGCGAGTGGTAAGATGTTTTAGCATAGAATTAAATGAGGAGAAATGTCTCCAAGGGGATATATCCCCTTGGGGACATGTCCCTTTGGGGAAATATCCCCTTTTTCAAGGTATCCTATTATCTGAGGAGAAATATACCGGCCACCACCAACAAAGTTCCAATAGCCTTGGCCAGGGTAAGCTCTTCCTTCAAGAAAACCAT
>JAJRUU010000070.1 GCA_024277605.1 bacterium | reverse complement strand
TTTAGTTGAAAAGTATAAATTTATCAGCTTCCTGTTCCCGCCGCCTTGGGCAAACAAAGCTTTATTGGACGTTGGCTCATACACCTTATCTCACAAGAGGTCTGGCGAATCTAGTCTGAGTTTATGAATAGATCAGGTTAATCAACATGGAGGGAAAAGGATTATCCTCACAATAGGATTAGATTATAGATGGATTATATGAGACAGCGTAAGCTGATGCTGGAGACACAATTAGAAGCTAAGGGCATTCGCGATGGGCGGGTGCTTCGAGCCATGGAGAGAGTGCCCCGGCATAAATTTGTGGAAGAGGCTTTAGCAATCAGGGCTTATGGTGATCACCCGCTTCCCATCGGAGAGGGACAGACCATATCGCAACCCTATATGGTAGCCCTGATGACTGAAAAACTCAATTTGACGGGCAATGAGCGGGTATTGGAGATCGGCACCGGATCCGGTTACCAAACTGCTATATTGGCTGAACTGGCGGCGGAAGTTTATTCGGTGGAAAGAATCCCCTCGCTGGCTTCTCGAGCCCAAGAATTACTGGACGAATTAGGTTATGAGAACATTCACTTTAAGGTTGACGATGGATCGCTTGGCTGGCCGGAAGCCGCTCCCTATGATGGCATACTGGTCACTGCCGGAGCTCCTGAAGTACCGGAGCCCCTGGTCCAGCAACTTTTAGAGGGAGGGGCGATGGCCATCCCGGTGGGCAGCCAAACTTCCCAGGAGCTACAGATAATACGCAAACGAGGCGGCAAGTTGATTAAGACCTCCAGTTGTCTATGTACATTTGTGAGCCTTCAGGGTAACTGCGGCTGGTAAGTCAGCAAATCCGCAATTTAAGGAATATAAGACCATCTATGTTTGTCCTGAACCATATCGGCTGAGCAGGTTAATTCAGCATCACTACCAAGGAGAGGTCAAGTTAGCATATTATGAAAGGTTTGTTAGGAACAATTGTCTTTGCCATTGTAAATATAGTTGGTAAGTTTGGCTATATCGGGATTGTAGCCATGATGTTTCTGGAAAGCTCATTTTTCCCCTTCCCCAGTGAAGTGGTTATCCCCCCAGCCGGTTATTTGGCCAGCCAGGGGCAGATGAATATGTTTTTAGTGATATTCTTCGGCATATTGGGAAGCATCCTGGGCGCCCTGTTTAATTATTGGATTGCCATCCGCTTGGGCAGACCGTTGATTATAAAATACGGCCGCTATGTGGGCATGACTGAAAAGGTTTATGATAAAGTGGAATACTATTTCAAAGAACATGGCGAGATCAGTACCTTTGTAGGGCGGCTCATCCCGGGACTCAGGCAGTATATTTCCTTTCCCGCTGGGCTGGCCCGGATGAATCTGTGGCACTTTACTTTGTTTACCGCTTTGGGTGCCGGGATCTGGGTGGTTATCCTGGCCTGTATCGGCTATTTTGTGGGAAATAACGCAGAATTAATTCAGCAATACTCGCATCAAAGTCTTATTTATATTGCCGGTGCCCTTGTGGTTGTCACGCTACTTTATGTATGGTGGTATAAGCGCAAGCAACTGAGCGAAAATCAATAAATTACAGTCGTATATTCGGGGCGTAGCGCAGCCTGGTAGCGCGCCTGCTTCGGGAGTAGGAAGTCGGAGGTTCAAATCCTCTCGCCCCGACCATAAATATCAGTAAGTTAACAATATTCATTTTTCCCTTGTTGCACCCGATGTAGTCAAATTGTAGTCAGGGTTTAAAACTTCCACTATAGGGGGGTTGGGTAAGCTAATGGCTAAGAACAAGATAAGCTACTTTAAAAAGTTGGAGTTTACTTTAAGGTGGGTTTGGGTGAGACTGTTTTTTCAAACAACGTCGGGTTTTTACGCGCACCAAAATCAAAAAATATTTTTAACAGGCACCATATTATTTTTTAGACCTGCATACATTATTATACCCGAAAAATTCGGGTCTTGTTATGTGCGAATCGACATTTAGTTGAAAAACATGAATTTATCAGCTTCCTGATCAGCCGCCTCGGGCAAACAAAGCCTTATTGGATGTTGGCTCATAAGCCTTATCTCGCAAGGGATGTTTTGCAAACCCAGCCTTAATTTATGAATAGATCGGGTATATAGGCGGTTATTTCACCGGTTAGTTTGATGAATTATTTAAAACCGTCTCTATCTTTTGGGACTACCGGTTATCCAGTGTGTATTCTGTCGGGAATATTTGCTTGAAGATTTTGTAATGGAGGAGGTAGAAAGTATTCTCAGCCACGCGGGTAAGTTAAGCAGCGTGTAGGTTGGGTTGAGGTACGAAACCCAACAAATAGGTTGCGTTGCTCCTAAAAGGGGTCAATGACTCCAAAAGGGGTCCCCGACCCCCCTATTCGGAGAAGGCCAGGTAGCCGGAGAAGGCTATATTGACCACCGGGATGACGGCCAGGATGCCCGGCCAGCCGAACCCTAAGCGTTCATTAGTAATATCTATCCATAAAACAGCTAAAACGACCACGTTAGCCAAGGGAACCATCAGTAATACTAACAACCACACCGACCGGTCGGCCATTCTGCACATCAAATAAAAGTTGGCAATTGGTATCCAGGCCATCCAAGCTTGCTCAACGTCCATTTTGCTGGCAATGACGGACAAGGTATAGGCAAAATAAACGTAAGACCCCAGCCATAGAATGATTTGTTCTATAGCCACTCCCCCCCACATTCCGGAAAATGGATTTAATAATCTAGCTAGTTCGGGAGGACACATGTTTTATTTCCTCGTCATTTCCGGAAAGGGCAGATAACCTTCTGTCGTCTTAATCAGGGTATAGCTTGTTTTATTGATTATATTCGGCAACGGGCTATAGCTATTTGTGGAAGTAGGATTAAACAAGGGCGAGAGCACTCTATATTGAACCAGTAAGGTGTGTGTTTTAAGTAGCGCCACCGCGATACCTAAAACAATGAATATGTACTTCATGGTAGAAGATGGCCCCTTATAGTTGTTTGATTTTTTTGTTGATGACGTGTCTTTCCCCAAATTGAGGTACTTGTCCGATTCTTTTTCATGGTCTGCTGCCGTATGATGAACACACGAAAAATCCTGGCTGCCAGCCGCCTCCGGCATTGACGCCGCAGCAGAATCGGGTATGTTGTCGGGGCGTTGTCGGGGAATCATCCCATATTCCGCACTATCTGAAATAGGCTCATCCGCTACAGGTGTGTCGTTGCTCTTAATGGTGGCGCCGCAACGCATGCAGGTATAAAATGGTGTTTTATAGCCGCATTCAGGGCAGGTCAGCTCGTTTGGCATAATCCATATCCACTAGTAATCAAACTCCTGATGTTGAATCCATACATTCCGCTTCAAATAACTTGGTGTGATATATTTGCAAGAAAAGTACCATAAATATATTGCTGTGCTGTATGGCTGGCGATTTATGTTGCAATATGGGGCTGCTTTGGGGTTTAAGCTGGGGAGGGGAGTTCCCTAGGAGTCTGTCGGACTTTGGATGATTCTACTGCGACAAGTGATAAACATATCCATTTTCCCGTTCATTTTCGTTAAATAGACATGCTATTCTCCTCAAATAATCGAAAAAATGGGCTATATTTCTCACTTGCCTCGCTACGAAATCCAAAGTCCGACAGACTCCTAGAACTGAGCCAGGAACCTCAGGTCGTTTTCAAAGAAGAGCCGGATATCGTTTATGCCGTATTTCAGCATGGCAATCCGCTCGACTCCCATGCCGAAGGCAAAGCCGGTATATTTCTGTGCATCATAGCCCACTTTTTCAAATACCGCCGGATCAACCATGCCGGCCCCCAGTATTTCCAGCCAGCCAGTTTGTGAGCAAACTCTACAGCCTTCCCCTTTACACATTACTCAGGCGATATCTATTTCGGCGCTGGGTTCGGTAAAGGGGAAAAAACTGGGACGGAAGCGTAATTTAGTATCTGCCCCGAACATGCGTTGTACGAAGAGGCGCAATACGCCTTTTAAGTCCCCGAAGGTGACGCTGTCGTCCACCAGTAAGCCTTCTACTTGATGAAACATAGGGGTGTGGGTGTGGTCGGCGTCACAGCGGTATGCCTTGCCCGGAGCGATAATGCGTATCGGCGGTTTTATCCTTTCCATAACGTGAATCTGCACCGGTGAGGTATGGGTGCGCAGCAGCAATTTTTCGGTGATATAGAAGGTATCGTGCATATCGCGGGCTGGATGTTCAGCCTGGATATTGAGCGCTTCAAAGTTATAATAATCCACCTCCACCTCCGGGCCTTGGGCTATTTGAAAGCCGAGGGAGAGGAAAATATGGCTTATTTCATCAATCGTTTGGGTAATGGGGTGTTTTTTGCCCAGGGAGGGCCGTCGTCCCGGTAGGGTAACATCTAATGTAGCCGGAGTTTTTTTCCGGCTCTGCTCAGATTTGATGTGCGATTGTTTTTGCTTGAGCGCCTCTTCCAGTTCGGTTTTTATGGTATTGGCCAACTGCCCAATTTCTCGGCGCTGTTCCTGGGGTAGGCTGCCCATCTGGCGCAATATACCGGTAAGCAGACCCTTGCGTCCCAAAAATTTTATCCTGGTCTGCTCGAGTTGGGCCTCGGATATTACTTCGGCGAGTTCTTTTAAGGCCTGGTATTTTAGCTCGTTTAGTTTGTCCATGTGTAGGAAATTATATATTCATACTGTCACAGCGCAAGCCCCCGCTTCCATCCAAAGGACGGCAGGGGGCGACATTAGCAATACGGCTTGGTTATAATTAGTTAATTCAGCCCGGGGTCATTGACCCCCGCCTGGTCATTTGGAGTTGGTTTTCTTGCGGAAGCGTTGTATGCTTTCGTTGCTGCCGACAACTACCAGTACACTTACAGGAGGAATTTTATCATTTGCCAGGGGAGAGATATTTATCTGATCACCGCTGGTGAATTTTTTGTCCTCTAATTGGGAAACCTGGTTTTTTATAGCAATAACGTTCAGCCCGAATGTGGCCCTGATATCCAGCTCGCTTAAAGTTTTACCCACAAAGCTCTCCGGGGTGATGATTTCGAATATCCCGTATTCACTGGATAGCTCAAGATTATCTAAAATTGATGGAGAGGCCAGCGAGCGAGCCAGTCGTTCCCCCATATCCCCCTCAGGATATACCACCCGGTCGGCGCCAATGCGTTTTAGTACTTTACCGTGCAAGTGTGAAATGGCTTTAGCCACTACTTGTTTAACCCCGATCTCCTTCAGGATTAAGGTGGTCATAATACTGGCTTCTTTATTTACCCCAATAGCTACCACCACCACATCCATATCAGCAATGCCGACTGCGCGTAAGGTTTTTTCATCGGTAGCATCCAACTGGATCGCTTGAGTGACGTGATCCGCTATCTCCTCAACGCATTCCTCGCAGGTGTCTATAGCCAACACCTGATGGCCTTGTTCAAACAGTGATTTTGCTACACTGAACCCAAATCTGCCAATTCCGATTACAGCGAACTGTTGCATACTAATTCCTTATGAAGCATGGTATTTGAGCGAGAAATATGACTGTTTCTACGCAGCGCTCTTTTCAGCCCCAAACTGTGCTTTGGCTATTTCAGCCAGTTGGGCAAAAGCTGTTGCATCAGACACTGCTAAATCAGCCAGCATCTTGCGGTTTAAGGCAATACCCGCCTTATTTAAGCCGTTGATTAACAAGCTGTATGAGATGCCGTTTTGCCTGCTGGCAGCGTTGATTCTGGTAATCCATAATCGCCTGAAATCACGCTTACGGGTACGCCGGTCTCGATAAGCATAATTCAAGGCTCTGGCTACAGCCTCAGTAGCGGTGCGAAACAGCCTGCTTCTGCCTCCGCGATAGCCCTTGGCTAGCTTGAGTATCTTCTTTCTTCTTCCGGTTCTCCTGGAACCACCTTTGACTCTTGGCACTTTTCCCTCCTTTGTCTTAACTATGAAGCTATAGCGAGCTTTTCACTATAATTTATTTGGCATACGGTATTAATGCTCGTACGTTCTTTTCATCCGCTTTGCTGATAAAACCGACCTGTCGCAGACTTCTCTTGCGGGATGTCGATTTTTTGGTCAATATGTGGCTGGTATAATTCTTCTTGTGTTTTATTTTGCCACTGGCGGTAACTGAAAAACGTTTAGCCGCTCCTCGATTGGTCTTTATCTTAGGCACTTTTTCCTTCCTTTCATGATTATATTTAAGTATGGAACTTATGTCCACTACCTGATCTATTCATAAACTCAGACTAGATTCGCCAGACCTCTTGTGAGATAAGGTGCATGAGCCAACGTCCAATAAAGCTTTGTTTGCCCGAGGCGGCTGATCAGGAAGCTGATAAATTTATAATTTTCAACTAAATGTCGATTCTCCCCATAACAATACCCGAATCTTTCGGGCTAAGCCTTAGGAGCCATAACCATCACCAATATTCTTCCCTCACGCTTGGGGTGTTGCTCCACCACTCCCATATCAGCAATTTCTTCGACTACCCGATCGAGCAGTCTTATTCCCAGGTGAACATGCGAGGCTTCCCGCCCCCTGAAGATCAGGGTTACCTTCACTTTGTCTTTTGCCGCAAGAAATTTTTTTATGTTATTGAGTTTAAATTGGAAGTCATGTTCATCTGTCTTGGGCCTGAACTTTACCTCTTTAACATGTATGGTATGCTGACTTTTTTTAGCGTCATGATCCCGTTTGTTTTTTTGGTACTTATACTTGCCGTAATCCATTATCTTACATACCGGAGGTTTGGCATCCGGTGCAACTTCAACTAAGTCCAGCCCCTGTTGGCCGGCCATCTCAAGGGCAACTTCCAGTTTAACAACGCCTAAGTTGTTGCCTTCGGTGATCAGTCTTACCTCTTTGGACTTAATCTGGTCATTAATTTTAGTTTGATCTTGGTACCTTACGGGATATTTGCGAATGCTACTCACCTCCAACTTTAAAAGTTAATTGACTTTCTGGTTGATTTCCTGTTTTATTTGCTGTAAAAAAACATCGAATTCCAGACCACCTAAGTCTCCTGCTCCCCGCTTTCTAACAGCCACCGTGACATCAGCCTTTTCCTTAGCCCCCACGATCAGCATATAGGGAATTTTTTGCAGGCGGGCTTCTTTTATCTTAAAACCTATCTTTTCCGGGCTGGTATCTGTTTCTACCCGAATATCATGCTCAAGCAGTTTATTTGCTACTTTATGCACATAATCATCCTGCTCATTGGTAATACTCATTACCTTAACCTGAACCGGAGCCAGCCATACCGGAAAAGCCCCGGCGTAATGTTCGATCAGCACGCCGATAAAACGCTCCATAGCGCCCAATATAACCCGATGCAGCATTACCGGGGTGTGACGCTTTCCGTCTTTCCCAATGTAACACAAATCAAAGCGTTCCGGTAGGGTAAAATCACATTGAATCGTAGCGCACTGCCACGACCTGCCGATGGCATCCTTCAGCTTAACATCAATTTTGGGGCCGTAAAAGGCTCCATCTCCCTGGTTTATGGTATAGGCCAGCCCTTTACATTCTAAAGCATTTATTAAAGCATTTGTGGCCCGCTCCCAATCTTCATCGCTACCGATGGATTTATCCGGCCTGGTACTTATTTCCAGGGTATAGGAAAAACCGAAGGTATCCATAACCTGCTGCACAAAGTCAATAATCCCTACAATTTCAGCATTAAGTTGTTCCGGGGTACAGAGGATATGGGCATCGTCCTGGGTAAAGCCCCGCACCCGCAGGAGACCATGCAATACCCCTGATTTTTCATGCCGATATACCGTGCCCAGCTCAAAATAACGCAGCGGTAACTCACGGTAACTGCGCAGCTTGGATTTATACACCAGCATATGGGCCAGGCAGTTCATGGGTTTTATACCGTACTTTTGGCCTTCAATTTCAGTAAAATACATGTTTTCGCGGTAATTATCGTAATGGCCGGACTTTTTCCATAAGTCCAATTTTAATAACTGCGGACCGATCACCGGTTGATAACCGCGTTTGATATGTTCCCGTTTCTCATAATCCTCAATAATACCTCGTAAAATGGCTCCCTTGGGATGGTAAATGACCAGCCCGGCGCCCGCTTCAGGGCTGAAGCTAAACAGGTCTAATTCCTGGCCCAATTTACGATGATCCCGCTTTTTAGCTTCCGCTAATTGATTAAGATATTGTTTCAGCTGAGCAGGGCTTGCCTGGGCCGTGCCATAGATGCGCTGCAGCATCTTGTTGTTCTCGTTGCCGCGCCAGTATGCTACGGCTACACTCAGGAGTTTGAAAGCGGGTATTTTGCCTGCGCTGGGTATGTGTGGGCCGCGACAGAGGTCGATAAAATCTCCCTGCTGATAAAGGCTAAGTTGGGTATCACCCAGTTCGTTAATTAGTTCCAGCTTATAGGCTTCTTTTTTCTGATTGAATGTACTGATTGCCTCCTCTTTGCCGACTTCCAATTTTCGGAACGGCAAATCCTGTTTTATGATTTGCGCCATTCGCTGTTCGATATTTTCCAACTCGGCGTCACTAAATGGCTGCAGGCGATCAAAATCATAATAAAAACCATTTTCTATAGCCGGCCCAATGCCTAGTTTAGTGCCCGGATAAAGCTCTTGTACCGCCTGGGCCATGATGTGGGCGGTACTATGGCGCAATATTT
>JAJRUU010000069.1 GCA_024277605.1 bacterium | reverse complement strand
TTTTTTTTGGCTTAATAGAAGTTCGCTCAATTTCACAAAAGAGCCGCCCTGTTTGCGCATACGCCCGAACTCAACCACATCCCATCGTTTTCGATACTTATATATCGTCTCAAGAGCGTAATGCCAGCACAACTCCGGCTCGCCATCATAAATTGGACCCAAATAGTCGGATTTGCCCACCCCGATAAATTGCATCTTTCTCATGCTCACCAAAGAACGTTTTTCGGCTGTAAGCATAAGGGGGAAAATGCCAATGGCTTGCTCCCTTAAATAGATAACTATTACAAACAAGTCGCTGTTATCGGCAAAACTTTCCCACCATGAGACAACCCATTGAAAAGTGAGAAAGGGGGTTTTCCCAGGATATTTTTCCAGGAGGTTATCCCAAGTGGACCTGAATTTTTTAAGCGTATCGACATCCCGGATCAGCTCGATTCGAATGTTTGGGTCGTCTGGCTTCATTAAGCGCCTTTCAATCAAATAATTCCCAGCCTAGCTGTTTTTTCTTTTCCCTCTACTTCTAAAGTGGCGCTCGCTATAGCTCTCTATATGTGTAAAGGGTATCTTAAAAATATAATGGGTAACCGTCTTTTTGCCGGTTTCATAGAATTTCAAATAAGCATGAAACTTCAAATTCGCAGCAAGCGATTTATCCACGGTAGCGGTCGTGTGAGTGTATCCCTTAGCTAAAAATTCATTCAATCCATGGGCGATAAAAAAATAGCTGTGCATGCCTTTTCTATACTCAGGGACTACATAACCGTCAAATTGATAGATCCTTTTTGGTTCAAACTCAAAGCAATATCTATACGTCGGCTCATAATATTTAGTGGTGGCAAACCAGGTATAGGCCACCAACCGCTTGTCCTTCTTTTTGTATATTTTATAACATTCAACATTATTGTCTTTGAGTCGCTTTTTAAATAATTCATACTTTTGGGGAAAGTACTTTTTTATTTGAGGAAAGAAATCCGGGTCATCCCTTGCACAACGAAACTCGAATTCATCAGGTAATTTGTCCGACAACTCCAGCTCTTTTTCAAGGATCAGATATTCGACTCTATAATAAATAGGGCGGGTCAGCTTGCGGATTATTTTTTTCAATATAAGCAGTAATCCACCCTTATCGTCCGTTTTTTTGCCGGTTTTAGATTTCATAGTTATCCCCGATAGATTAAGCTTAAACCAAGACATTTAATCTGTGATTTTCAATTTAACACTTTTTCGCTTTTTGATTTAAATAACAAACTGACAATACCGCCAGAACAGTTTGAAGCCCTTTTTATGCCAGCTTACACCCTCTGCTTCTAAAGTGGCGCTCGCTATAATTTTCTATGTGCGTAAAGGGCACCTTAAAAATATAATGGGTAACCGTCTTTTTACCGGTTTCATAGAATTTCATATAAGCATGAAACTTCAAATTCGCAGCAAGCGATTTATCCGCGCCAGCAATTGCATGAGTGTATCCCTTGGCTAAATAGTTATCCCATAAACAAGCCATGAAAAAAAACTGTTCATGCCCTTTCTGTACTCAGGGGCGAGATAACCGTCAAATTGATATATTCTTTTTGGTTCAAACTCAAGACAATATCTAAACATCGGCTCATAATATTTAACGGTGGCAATACAGACGTAGCCCAATACCCGATTGTCCTTTTTTGAGTATGCTATAAAACAATCAACATTATCGTCTTTGAGCCGCTTTTTAAACAATTCATACTTTTGGGGTAAGTGCTTTTTGATCAGAGGGAAGAAATCCTGATCATCCCTTGCACAACGATGCTCAAATTCATCAGGGAAGTTTTTGTTCGACAACTCCAGCTCTTTTTCAAGAATCAAATATTCAGCTCTATAATAAATAGGGCGGGTCAGCTTGCGGATTATTTTTTTCAATATAAGCAGTAATCCACCCTTATCGTCCGTTTTTTTGCCTGTTTTAGGTTTCATAATGATTTCCGATAGATTGAGCTTAAACCAGGATATTTAATATCAGGCCGCCAGTACTGTTTGATAGACTTTTTGGGTTAGCTGGACAATATGCTCCCAGCTTAAATCGGTTTTGGCCACTTTCAATGTATTTTCGCCCATCTTTTTCCTCATTTGTTTATTCTCCAGCAGATTCACTATGGCCTCAGCCAATTTTTCAGTATCTTTAGCTGGAACAATCGAGCCGTTTTCGCCGTTTTTTACAACCTCGGACAGACTTCCTACATCGGTTACGATAACCGGCTTACCAAAGGCAAAAGCCATGGCCGCCACTCCGCTCTGACTGGCCTCTACATAAGGTAATACCACTAATGCGCAGCGGTTAAAAAAAACAGCAACCTCCTCATTGGGAATATATCGATCGTGTATCTCGAAATGGGGATTATGCTCGATTCGTTTCCGGTTTACCTCTAAATCATCTCCCTGACCAGCTATAATTACTTTAAAATCCGGTATTTTTTGGCTAACCTGGATCTCTGCTTCTATAAGATATCGCAGCCCTTTGTACTCGCCGATCCTGCCAAAAAAGAGAACCGTATGCTCCTCCTCATTTACTTCATTATGCCCAGGTGTTGATTTAAAAGAAAAAAGACAGCCATGGGGAATTACAGCAACCTCGTTCTGCCTTCGCCCGGCGCTTTTTAGCAGGTGCTCCTTTAAGGCACGCCCATGGACTATGATTCTTCGATATAACCGCTTGCGGATAAAGTCTCTAATTACCATTAAATAATGGCTCTGCTTATTTGCGGTTTCTAAATGCGGCTCAACATCGTGTACCGTACCTACGGTAGGAATAAATACAGCGCAAATAAATGCCGCCAGGTTGGAGAAATCACCAGATTCCTGGTGATGGATAATTTGGGGCCTAAAGCCTAATGCAACCTTTAATACAATGAAAATATTTTTATACATTCCGGGATGTTTCCAGTTATATCTTCCAAGCAGGGTATAAGATAAGCTACCCCCTGAATCTTTATCTAAAGCCTGCTTAATCGCCTCCGGCACCTTTGGCTCGGAGAGGATTAGATGAACCTGGTTCTCTTTGCTCAAGGCTTGTGCCAATTCAAAGGCATATTCTGTAAAATGCAGGGAAAACATTAAAATCTTCATACCCGATCTATTCATAAATTTGTACCAGGCCTGCCAGACTCATTGTTGGATGGGAGCTTAAAGCCAACGTCCCTGAAAGCTTTGCTTGCCCAAAAAACATTGTTTTGGAAGCTGACAAACCAAAAGCTTTCAATCAGATGCAGTTTTGCTGCTAATAAATCCC
>JAJRUU010000068.1 GCA_024277605.1 bacterium | reverse complement strand
TGACGGCGGTAACAAATAAGGCGTCTCCCGGTCGGTCAGTATAAATTTAACACTCATCTTTTGGCCCCTTCATGGCAAAGATTTATTTCCGACCATTATACCATATTCTGCTGCTAAAGTCCGACAGACTCCTAGAAGATGATATTAGTTGGCCCACTTTAGCAATTGCTGTTCTTTTTGCTGCATTTGTTCTGCTTCTGAATCTTTTACATGATCATAGCCCAGTAGATGCAATACCCCATGGATAGTTAGTATTTGCAGCTCCCTAATCAGGCTATGCGGTTGGGCTTGAGCCTGACGCTGCGCAGTTTCTACTGAGATGACCACATCCCCCAGGAGTTGGGGATTTAATTGGGAGAATTCTCCTTCCTGCATGGCGAAGGCCAGTACATCCGTTGCTTTTGCCTGTTTGCGGTATTGCTGATTTAATTGGGCAATCCGTTTATCGCTTACTAAAACTACACTCAATTCTTTATCCGTTATTGCTAAATCCAGCGCAATATTTTGCAAAAATTGTCGCAGGGTTTTCAGCTCTACTTTCAGCTTTCGTTGCTTATTTTGGATTTCAATTCCCATTTTTTAACTCGCTCTGCATCAACCTGTTTGACTTCTGGATAATCTATCCGGGTATGGAATACGCTGGTTAAGATGCGCACAAAACTCTCGGTAATCAGGTTTAAATCCTTGAGTGTTAAGTCGCATTCATCTAACTGACCGTCATGATATATGTCATTTAGGCCCCTTTTTACCATATTCCTGATACGGGTAGGCGTAGGATCATTAAGGGTGCGTGAGGTAGCTTCCACGGTATCGGCCAGCATGATAATGCCGGTTTCCTTGGTTTGGGGTTTGGGGCCTGAATAGCGGAAATCGTTTTCATTTATTGCCTGTATCGCCGATTTTTGTTCACAGGCCTTATGATAGAAAAATTTTATTAAGCTGGTGCCATGATGCTGTTTGATAACGTCACCAATAATAGGTGGCAATTTGTGCTGGGCACTCAGCTCCACCCCTTCTTTTACGTGTGAAATTATAATTAAGGCACTCATGCTGGGAGTTAATTTTTTATGTTTACGATCGGCATTGGGATGATTTTCGATAAAATATTCGGCTTTGGTTATCTTCCCGATATCATGATAGTAGGCGCCAATGCGGGAAAGCAGCGAATTGGCCCCGATAGCTTCAGCCGCAGCTTCGGCCAGACTACCGACAATGATACTATGGTGATATGTTCCGGGGGCTTCCAAAGCTAACTGCTTAAGCAATACCTGGTTTAAGTTGGACAATTCCAGCAACCTGATATCAGTCGTTATTTTGAACAAATACTCCAGAATCGGCAGCGCCGCTGAGGCAATAGTCGCTACGATTAATCCAGCGGCTATGCCGCCTAAACATTCATAGATTATATCCAGCGCAACCGGTTTGCTTTTTATCAAATTAAGCGAAATAATAAGCACCAGGTTTATACCGCTTACCAATAGTCCGGCCCGCAGAATAGCAGTACGTGATTGATGCCGGGTTACTCCATAAACCGCCCCAATACTACCAAAAAGACTAATCAAAAAGAAGTTGAATTCATATCTGAATTGCATGCTCGCCAGAATAGCCGCCATCACCGCAAACATAACCCCCAGTTGTGCATCCACCAACAAGGCCACTAACAGCGCTCCCGCAGCAAACGGAATAGCATTATAATAAGCCTGAGAGCTGACATCAGGTGTGGCTGCCGACAGAATACCGGCGATAAAGCCAAAGAATTTGGTTAACAACAGGCTGCCCAACAAAATAACTACCAGCAACTGTAACTGTTTGGTTTCAATGCCGGGCTTAAATTTCTTTATATAGGAGTACATAAAATACAATACCATGAGGCTCAAAAAAATCAGTCCCGGAATAATAGAGGGCAGCGCATGATGTTTTTTCAGGTTCCTCAGTGACTTAAGTCTGGCTAATTGGTCTTCTTTTACCCGTTCTCCTTCGCGGATTATCATCTCCCCTTTTTTGGTTTGGAAAAAGACCGGTTTTATGTCATCTCTGGCTTGCTGCTTGCGTTCTTCGGTTTCTCTTTTATTAAAGAAAAGATTGGGATGAATTGTTTGTTGGGCAAGTTCCACGACAATTTGTTTGGAAATCTCATCCATAGACATGGTGTCTGCGGCAGTTTTTTCTATATATTCTTTAGCCTCATTCATATTCAAGAATTGATAAACATCTTTAGTAACTTGCTCTTGCTTGGTGTTTAAGTCTCTTTTGGTGATGCCCTTCAGCTTTTCAGCAATTAGTAATTCCTTGTTGCCTACAATTCCCCTCTTAGTGGCGGAAACGGCCAGGTTTATTGCCGAACTCTGGAGCGCCTGATCAAATAGGGAGTCTTCAAGAGCGATAAAATTTGCCAGGGAAATTCTTAAGCTGCTTTGTTGAGAGAATAATTTCCATCTCTCCTCCGGGGTAAGCTGATCCAAGTCAAGGCTGGGTTGTTTAAGGGGGGCTTCCAGGGTGTCAAAATTTGATTCTGTGCTTTTATTTTCGGGGCTTGCTGCCGGCTTTCTTTGATAAAAGTTTGTCTTCTGTCCAAAGAAAAATCTAACCTGTTCTGCCAGCCTAGAAAAATCAGCATCAAAATCATAAACTGCCGGAACATTTTCTACCGCTTCGGTCTGGCGTTTAACAGTGGTGGGTTTATCTTCTACACTAAAATCAAAGGAGGCTTTGATGTCTTTGGGACAAATATCCCCTACGGTTAACACCTGGGTGGACGTTTGCCAGTCGGGAAGCGCTAAAAAGGTAAGCGCTAAAGTTAACCCTCCCCACCAAATCCAGGAATATATCTTTGCCTTTCCCTGATATTTAGCGGGTTTACCCCCTTGCGGAAAGGGACGGTTACCGGGATGGGGTTTTTTTGGTTTATTGAGTAGCGGCATGCCTTACCCTAAAGGGTACCCTAAAAAAAGAAAACTCCTGGCTATTGTATTACCAAGAGTTTCCCATAACTACATCATAATAGCCCATGGCACAGGCTTCTAGCTCACGGTGATATGAAGCTTATTTCCCATCATAAAGCGACCACGGCCCCCGGTTCTTCGCCATATAGGCAGCTTCCTTAACCTCACCCTCTGAGACATTGCGTGGAATCTTGAAATCCTGTCCGGGAAAGATTAAATCAGGGTCTCGAATTTGCGAGCGGTTGGCTTTATATATTAGCGGCCATTGAAATGGATTGTCATAAATCTTTTCCTTCTCAGAGATTACCCATAAACATTCACCAGCGGTTACTATATGAGAAGGAGGCTTAGCTCTGGCAAGTTCTTCGGCCAGACGGCGGGCTTCTTCTTCGGCCCTGAGACGGGCTTCTTCTGCCGCCAGACGGCGGGCATTTTCTGCCGTCTTACGCCGAACTTCCTCTTCCGCCTTACGCCGGGCTTCCTCTGCCGCAGCCAAGCGCGAAGAGGAAGCCAATTCCCTGGCTTCGGCTATAGCTGTTCTCCCTTTAGCAATAACATCCAAGTATTTTTCAGCTTCAAAATCAGCTCCAATCTCATCACTTATTTTCAATAGCCGATTGTAAGCGCTAGCGTTGTATTTCAGCGCCTGGGCAGCTTCAGCTTCCTCTAAAGTTGTCTTTAATTCCGCCATTATCCCTGCTGCTTCAATCTTGGCCGCTGCCTTTGCACTAATAGCGTGCTCTTTTGCTTGTTCAGCTATGCCGATAGTTTGAATAGCCGAGTTTTTCGCCAACCCATACTCCTTGGTTTGGATTTCAGCCTGGGCTTGAGCCAGCATTTCCTCAGCGCTTCGATATTCGTTAGGAACATATATATCTGCTTCTGCCAGTTTTGCAGCTGTTAAAGCCGCTTCTGCATCCGCCATCTCTTTGGTGGGTGGCTTGGCGCAGCCATAGGACAAACCAAGAACAGCCACTACTGTAAGCACAACAACGGTCTGAATAACTCTAAAACTCACTTTCAAGTTCCTCGCCTCCTTAATTTAGCTGTAATTACCCTTGATTACACCCGTATACACATTCCCGCCGCAATCATTTATCAGTCTACCACCATTTAACTTTATTGTCAAACAAAAATAACTGTTTAACGGGTAACTTAGAACGCAAATATCAGCGTTCTTTATCTAATCCACACAGTAGGTATGTGCAAAATGTGTTCCAATTTTACGTTTCAATCAAAAACAGCGGTTCATCATATTCAACAGGTTGGGCATTTTTCACCAAAACAGAAACCAGCTTGCCGGAATATGGCGATTCTATTTCATTCATCAGCTTCATGGCCTCAACCAGGCACAACACCTGCCCTTGCTTAACCATTTCTCCTTCCTCTACATAGGGAGATTTATCCGGTGCAGGTGAACAATAACAGGTGCCGACCATAGGGGATTTGACTGTTTTTAAGTTCTCGTTCTCGGGGATCACCGCCTTCTCGAGCGGACCGGGAAGCTGAGCATAATAAGGCGCCGTCTGAGTTATCTCAGGGGCAATGCTGGGGACTAGTGCGGGAGGGAGTGAGGTCTTAAGCTTTACCCTGAAATCAGGCTCTTCTACTTCCAACTCTGCGATATTGTTTTTTTTCATCAGGCTAATCAGTTGCTTTATCCTTTTAAGCTCCATGATATTATTCCTATGTTATCTATCCTGGTAACCCAGCTTAAGTCGGGTTGCAGTAGCTGCAAAATTGCATCCGGTTAAAGGTCATAAGTCTTTTAACCCGAAAAATTCGGGTATTGTCCTGGGCAAATCTACATTTAGTTGAAAATCATAAATTTATCAGCTTCCTGTTCCCGCCGCCTTGGGCAAACAAAGCTTTATTGGACGTTGGCTTATAAACCTTATCTCGCAGGGGGTTTGGCAAACCCAGCCTGAATTTATGAATAGGTCGGGTTAAGTCAGCGACGATTTTCCCCTTACAAATATCCCTTGAGGCACCCTATACTCTCTCTATGTATTCCCGAGAGCGGGTATCTACGCGGAGGGTGTCTCCGATATTAATAAACAGGGGCACCTGAATGACCGCCCCACTCTCCATGTTTGCCGGTTTAGAGCCGCCCGAGCTGGTGTCGCCACGCAACCCCGGATCGGTTTCCAGCACTTTAAGTTCTACAAAAATAGGCAGATCGACCCCGATTGATTTGCCCTTATAATACATCATAGTAATGACCACGTTTTCCGGCATCAACTCCCTGGCATCTCCCAATTGATCAGCTTGAAGATGTGTTTGCTCATAGGTATCGGTATCCATAAAATAGTAATAATCGCCATCACGGTAGAGAAACTGCATCTGTTTTTGCTCTACCTCAGCTGCGGCCACTTTTTCGCCGCCACGGAAGGTTTTATCCAGCACTCTGCCGGTAGCCATATTCTTTAATTTAGTACGTACGAAAGCCCCGCCTTTACCCGGTTTTACATGTTGGAACGCAATCATGAGATAGGGGTCGCCATCAAATTCGATTTTTAGGCCATTGCGAAAATCACTGGTAGAAACTTGCATGATTATGCGATCACTCCTTGTATTAATATCCGATAATAAATTACACTTATTTTAATTGATTACCAGCTCCCTGGGTAAACCGGTCAACACCTCAGCGCCGTCTTCAGTTACCAGCAGCATATCCTCTAATCTAACCCCGCCCACTTCAGGCACATAAACCCCCGGCTCAACGGTAAACACCATCCCCGGCTCAAGCTGGGTTTGGCTCTTATGCCCTATACCCGGCTCCTCATGGACTTCCAGGCCCACTCCATGCCCGGTGCCATGGCCAAAATATTCACCATAGCCGGCGGCCTCAATAATTCCCCTGGCTATTTTATCCACCGCAGAAGCCTGGATGCCGGGCTTTACCCCGGAGATAGCCGCAGCCTGGGCTTTTTTCACCAATTGATATATTTTCCATTGTTCAGGGTTTGGTTCTCCAAACAACAGCGTGCGTGATATATCGGCGTTATACCCCTTATAACTTGCCCCAAAATCAATTACCACCAATTCATTTAAGCCAATGGCCCTATCTGAGGCCAGCCCATGGGGCATGGCCGATCTTTCACCAGCGGCAACAATTATATCAAAAGGCGCTTTAGCCGAACCGGCGCGTTTGGCTTCAAATTCCAATCTTATTGCTACATCCTGCTCGCTAATCCCGGCCTCAAACCCAACCACAACTTTCTTAAAGGCAGTCTGCGCAATGCTTATCGCCTGCTTTATCCGGCTTATCTCATCCGGCTCTTTAAGCAGCCTAAACTCTGCTACCAACCGGCGGCTGGGTAGCAGATCTATGTCTTGTTGCCGACAAAAAAGATTTATTTTCTCATGTATATCATAACTTACGTTTTCCGCTTCAAAAGCTACCCGGCGGGGTTTTGTCTCTATAAGCAACTGCCTTAATTCTTCCAGCGGCTTTTTCCCTAACCTGATTTCTGCGCCGATGACTTCTTGCTGAGCCTGAAGGGCGTATCTGAAATCAGTAATAAGCGCCGCTTTATGAGCGGTGACCAGCAGCATGCCGCTGGAACCGGTAAACCCGCTGAGATAGCGGATGTTCTCCCGACAGCTTACAAGTAAAGCATCCAGTTGCTGGTGACTTAATTTTTGCGTTAATCTGGATAACCGGCTTTGCTTTTTCAATGTATAAGAAATTATATAATCGCTTTTGCTTAAAATGCAAGCCTTCGCTACCGTCTGTAAGGGTCATAGACCCGGAGACGGCAGGAGGCGGTGTTTAGCAGTAACCGCTTATCGCATAATTAATCCAGCCCGGGGGTCACTGACCCCCGGCTGGTTGTCACCCTATGCTTTAATCAATTGTGGTACTGCCCGCAACGCAAGCAGATAGCTATCAACCCCGAAGCCGCAGATCTGACCTACCGCTACGGCTGATGTGAGTGAACGATGGCGGAATTCCTCCCGCTTATAAATATTGGACAGGTGAACTTCTATCGCAGGCAGGCCGCTGCCGCAAATAGCATCCCTTAAGGCTACGCTGGTATGCGTATACCCCCCCGGGTTTATGATTATGGCCTGTATATTATTTGAGGGGGCTTGTTGTATATACTCGATCAGCTCCCCTTCATGGTTTGATTGCTTGATGTGCGTGGCTAAGCCCAGTTGCCCGGCAAGTTCAGTAATTTTTTGGTTTACCTGCTCCAGGGTCAGTTTGCCATAAATTTCGGGTTCCCGAGAGCCTAGCAAATTTAAATTGGGTCCATGTACTACCAGCACCTGAGTCACTTGCTCTTCCTCACCAATTAAAAGTTACTTTAGCAAATAAACTGACATTATACATCAAGCGGCTTTATCACGGCAGACTCTAATCTGTGTAAGCCACTCCTCTAAGGCCTGGAGGGTTTCTTCATGCTGATGCTTTATTTCCGCCTCCAATTGCAGCAACACTTCCCTCAGATCAGCGCACTCAGGATAATAGGTTAAAATTATGCGGTATCTTTCAACAGCTTCCTCAAAACGCCCTTGTTGAACATATATTTGCCCCAGCAGCTTACTGGCCATTAAATTATTGGCCGCCTCCCGTACCACTACTTCCAACTGGGGCAGGGCTTCATCCAGCATACCCTGCATTAAATACGCCTGGCCCAAAACAACTTGGGCAGCCCAATAATCAGGGTATTTCTCCAATCCCTGCAAACAAGTTTCCACCGCTTCCCTGTATTTGCCGGCCTTACAATAGGCTGTAGCCAACGGCAGAAAAACATGCGAATCCGGTACGGAACCCAAGCGCTGCTGGTAGTGGATAATGTCGTCTTCCATGTGACCTCTTAAGTCAGCAGGCACTATATAATATAATTTTCCAGTTGTAACTGCACAAATACGGTAGTCGCAAGCTTCAGCCTGCGCTGGATACGCAAGCTGAAGCTTGCGGCTACCAATAAGTGTCTGCGCCATTTCAAAGAGAAAATGATATAAAGAGTCTATTTAACAAAAAGCGTTCATTTTCCCTAAGTTATCAGGGTCAATAATATCACCAAGCCGGATTACTGTCAAGCGCAACTTGACTTTTATCACTTGTTTAATATCATAGGTTAAGCGGATTTATTTCAGGTCTCAAAACGTGCAATAGCTTAATAAAAAAACGGACTATGTCCGTCCTGCTACCAGTGGTGGGTTTGATCCAGTACCTTTCGGGGTACCTGCGGATCGGTATAGGAGGTGCGAAACAAAAGCTCTTCGGTGTAGGCGTATACCCGGACGAATTTCAGTAAATAGCCGCTGAATAAGGGATACAGCGGCAGGTAGATAAACAAACGGGCATCTTGTGCTTTTCGCTCAGAAAGCAGCCAGGCAATAGCCAGTTGCACACCGGTATTTGCCATATAAAGGATATAGCTTGAGACCAGCACAAACAGCATAATGGGAAAATGGTACAGAGCCAGCCAGCCCAGGTAGATGATAAAACTATAAGCCAGCAGCACCTGATAGCCCAGTATATCTAAAGTGCCGAGTAAAGCCATAAGATCGAATTCGGCATGCAGCGGGTTAAATAAGTTGGTGTACTTACGCATCCGATAGCGGATAAGGCTGCGATTCCAGCGCCGCTGCTGGTTGATGAACCCCTTTATAGTCGTCGGCGCATCGGTTAGACATGTGGCTTTAGAGGCAAAACCTATTTTACTCCCTTGAAGCTTACTCTTTAGAGTCAGATCGGCATCCTCACCGGGCCCCACATCCCAGCCGCCCACCTGCTCCACTATCTCACGGCGAAAAGCCCCGAAAGCCCCCGATACAATGAGCAGGATATTTAATTGAGCACTGGCGATCCGGCCGACCGAAATAGTGATCAGATACTGGATGGCCTGCAGGCGGGTGAGCAGGTTGTGCTTCACATTCCTGATGCGCACATTCCCCGATACCGCACCTATTTCAGGGTCGGAAAAGGCGTTTAACATATGCCAGATAGCGTCCCGGTCAAATGTAGTATCGGCATCAGCGGTGATGAGGTATTCACCACGACAGTGCTTTAAACCCATATTGGCGGCTGAGGATTTACCCCCGCGCAGCGAATTGCGCAGATAAAGAATATCGCCGGATTCAGAAAGCGGTGTGCATATAGCGGGAGTACGGTCGGTAGAGCCGTCATCTACTACGATAATCTGTAAGTACGGGTAGCTCTGGGTTTTAAGTGAGTTGATGGTTTTTAGGATAGTGTGTTCTTCGTTATGGCAGGGGATGATTACCGATGCCAGGGTTTTATGCTGTAGTAATGCTTGAGTAAAATCCGGGGTAATACGCTTGATCGGCCATAGTTCTCTGATTAATACTACAATATCGGTAACCACATAGCGGGGGAATTCCAGCAGCAAGAAATGCCAGTAGATAAAGACAATACTCCAATAGCTTTTGGTGAATAAGTAGTTAAAACCGTTAATGAAATAATCAACGATAGCTTCCAAGGGCCAAGGCCCTCCTTTTTTATGATTTTATTATTTTTTCTTTATTCTCTAATTCATATCACTACTGTCCGGTAAAAAAATTTTAATGGTACAAAAACATTAGGTATATCAGGATGATTGACCCCAAAAAAGACTTTTTCGATTTCAATTTGCTCTGGGATTTATGCCATGATCTAT
>JAJRUU010000067.1 GCA_024277605.1 bacterium | reverse complement strand
GCTCGTGAAGAGATCAAATCGGTTGCCAGGCTTGAGCCTCAGAATCAGCTGGTCAGGCAATTTATGCTGCAATTAATGATAAGCGCCGAAGGGGGAAATACGCTAAAGGAGTATAAGCAACTATTCGGTCGGCTTAAGCTGAAAGACATCCCCTTCCAGTGCGATAAATGTGGTAATCAAACGGTTGATTCCCCCTGGAAATGCCCCCGCTGCCGCGAATGGAACACCTTTAGCGATTCCCTGGCCTAGTGTCATGTCATCCATTAACGTATGATTGTCATTCCCGCGAAGGCGGGAAGCCACAAGCTTTGGATGCCGGATCAAGTCCGGCATGACAGACTTGACATGACACTAGTCGGGCTTCTATTAAATAAGTATTATTGATGATGATGAACTCTTAAAAAGTCAGAAAACACACATTTTTGTCATTCCTGCGAAAGCAGGAATCCAGTATTTTCAGACAGTTAAAATCATAATAGATTCCCACTTTTGCGGGAATGACGACTTTTTACGACTCCATCGTTATTAATAAGCAAGAAGGAGAAACAGGCCATGTCTGTGCCTGAGATAGTTCCATCAACCCCCATGATGAAACAGTATCATCGCCTGAAGCAGGAGCATGCCGACTGTATCCTCTTGTACCGCCTGGGTGATTTCTACGAAATGTTTGGTACTGATGCAATTACCGCCTCCAAAATTCTGGGCATCGCCTTAACCAGCAGAGATAAAAACAAACCGAACGCAGTCCCCTTATGCGGCGTACCCTATCATGCGGTGGACGGTTATATCGCCAAACTGATCAATCAGGGGCATAAAGTAGCTGTCTGTGAACAGGTAGAGGATGCCAAAGCCGCTAAGGGTCTGGTGAAACGCGAGATAGTACGGGTGATTACCCCGGGCACCCTGCTGGAGAGCAACTTGCTTTCCGATAAGCAGAATAACTTTCTGATGGCTATTTTCCCCCAGGGGACTGAGTTGGGGGTGGCGGTGCTGGATATCTCCACCGCCGAATTCATGGCTACCCAGTTTACCGATACGCATGCCAGGCAGCTGGAGAATGAACTGACCCGCTTACAACCCAGCGAAATATTATTACCCAAAGAGCTGACCCAGAGTAATGGCCTGGCGGAATCCATTAAACAAATCTCAAGCGCCCATATCAACCTTTTAGACGATTGGATATTTGAGCATAGCCAAGCCTATTTTCTGGTGACGCAGTGTTTGCATACCATAAACCTGGAGGGCTTTGGCTGTGAGGAGTTGAAGCTGGCTACCCAAGCCGCCGGAGCCATACTGCACTATGCCCAGCAGACCCAGAAATCAGCCATTGAGCATATCCACCGCTTAAGAGTTTATAGCCTGGAAGATTATATGCTGCTGGATGCGGCGACGCAGGAGAACCTGGAGCTGGTACGCAGCAGCCGCGAAGGCTCGCGCAAAAATTCCCTGCTGGGGGTTATCGATCATACGCTAACCGCCTTAGGCGGCCGGATGCTAAAGCAATGGCTGTTGCATCCATTGCTTACTTTAGACGCTATTGTGGCCCGGCATGCGGCGCTGGAGGAATTATTAACCAATGGCTTGGTCCGCCGCAGCTTACGGCAGAAGCTGGAGCACATTCACGATCTGGAAAGGCTGATCAGCCGTATATCCTTAGGGGTAGCCAATGCCCGCGATATGGTGGCCCTGGCTTCCTCTCTTTGCGCCATTCCTGATATAAAACATGAAATAGATGATTTTAGCGCACCGCTGATTAAACAGACGCTTGCCCAATGCGACGAGCTTGGCGATGTGGCTAGCGCAATAAATCAGGCTATAGCAGATAATCCGCCGCTGACCCTTAAGGACGGGGGATTGATAAAAGACGGTCACGATCCGCAATTAGACAAGCTAAGAAATATCTGCCGTGAGGGCAAAGGCTGGATCAGCCAGTTGGAGGCCAAAGAGCGTGAGCGAAGCGGTATATCGTCACTTAAGGTTAGGTTCAACAGGGTATTCGGCTACTACATCGAAGTAACCAAGGCCAATTTAAAACAGGTACCCGAGGATTATATCTGTAAACAAACCCTGGTCAACGCTACCCGCTTCATTACCCCGGAGCTAAAGGAATATGAGGAGCAGGTGCTGGGGGCTGAGGATAAAATTAATGATTTGGAGTTTGAACTTTTTGGCCGCTTACGACTAAAAGTCGCCCACAACAGTCAGCGGGTACAGCAAACAGCCCAAGCCCTGGCCCGACTGGATACCCTGGCAGCCTTAGCCGAGCTGGCTGCCCGCTCTAATTACGTACGCCCCAGCATGACTCAGGACAGCGCCATCGAGATCGTCGAGGGTCGGCATCCGGTATTAGAGCAGCTTTCAATAGATAAAACATTTGTGGCCAACGACACTCGCCTGGATGGGGAAGAGAATCAGCTGTTGATTATTACCGGCCCCAACATGGCCGGTAAATCGACCTATATCCGCCAGGTGGCTCAAATCAGCCTGCTGGCTCAAATGGGCAGCTTCGTACCGGCTGAATCGGCTACTTTAAGTATTGTAGACCGCATTTTCAGCAGGGTGGGCGCTGGGGATAATCTGGTAAAGGGCCAGAGTACCTTCATGGTGGAGATGAGCGAAACCGCCAATATCATAAATAACGCCACCCGCCGCAGCCTTATTATCTTGGATGAAATTGGGCGCGGCACCAGCACCTACGACGGTTTAAGCATTGCCTGGGCGGTCGCTGAATATATCCACGACAAAAAAAGAATTGGCGCAAAAACCCTGTTCGCCACCCACTATCACGAGCTGACCGATCTGGCCCTGACCTTAACGGGGGTAAAAAACTATAATATCGCCGTGCGGGAGTGGAATGACCAGATTATATTTTTATATAAAGTGCTGGAGGGCAGTACCGACCGCAGCTATGGCATCCAGGTTGCCCGGTTGGCCGGCCTGCCGGAGGAGGTCATCCAGCGGGCCAAGGAAATTCTGCATAACTTAGAGCAGCAAGAGCTAAACGAAGCCGGAAAACCCAAGCTGAGCCGCTCCAGCAAATCCCACGATGAAAAAATCAGCAAACAACTGAATCTATTCCTCAGCTCTCAGGACACCATACTTAAAGAGATAAAAGGACTGGACATATCAGGCCTCACTCCCTTAGAAGCGCTGAATAAACTGGCAAAGTGGCAGGAGAAGTTGAAGCAGTAAGGGGAGCTAAGGTTTATGAGGTAATGTCCACTAACGCTTTGTTTGCCCGAGGCGGTTGATCAGGAAGCTGATAACTTGATGTTTTTTTTAAGCTAAATGTCAATTTGCGCATAACAAGACCCGCATCTTTCGGGTTAAATGTGCTTGACGACAAGGAATTGATTTTTGTTGAAAAAAAGGCTAATATAATATATCTTTTAAAGGGAAAATGATTGCGAGCGGAAATTTGAAAAAATATGAGTAAAGTAGGGCAGTATGTCATGCTGGGATTATTGGCGCAAGCATTGTGTTTGAACGGTTGTGCCAATAACATTTCTCAACTTGATAGATATAAGGCGCAGCGTCACTATGAATACGGCCTGGCGCAGCTTTATTTACAAGATACGCAAGCGGCTGAACAGGAGTTCAGGCAGGCAGAGAGCTTGAACCCTGAGGAAGCCAAGATATATCAGGGCCTGGCGCTGGTTGATATTAAACGAAATAATTATAAATCTGCGCTGGTTAACTTAGAGAAAGCCATAGAGCTTGATCCTGGCTTGGCGTCGGCCTATCAGCATATAAGTGATGTATATGTAAAGCTGGAGCAGTGGGAGGACGCTATTGCATATGCTAAAAAAGCCTTAGCCTTGCCCACCCATAATCAGCCGCAACTGGCGCATTATAATCAAGGGGTGGCCTGGTTTAGCCTTAATGAATATGTTAAGGCCGAACAAGCGTTGAACCGGACGCTGGAGTTAGTTCCCAACTGGGCTGAGGCCCGTTTATGGCTTGGGAAGTGCTTGTTTGCTCGAGGCAAACCATCTTTAGCCATAGTGGAATATCGTCAGGCGCTGGCTCAATTGCAGCAAAATGCATATGAACAGGATGAGCAATTATTGGGCTATTTGCATTATCAATTAGGGGTAGCTTATGTTGATAAGGGCTACTTAAAACAAGGGGTGCAGGAATTCAGATACTAGCTGGATATTTATCCCTCTTCTGAAGTTGAGCTGGCATTGCATAAATATGACACGCAAAAATGAACCCACCGCATTAGCCGGAGATGGCGCTGATAAGATGAATGAGCCTTTTGGGGCGTATTTGCGTCGAGAGCGTGAATTGCGTTTTATCGAATTGGATGAAATCTCAAAATCGACCATGATAGGTATGCGCTTTTTGAAGGCCATCGAAAATGATGATTTTGAGAGTTTGCCGCATGATACATTTATACGGGGGTTCTTGAGGTCGTATGCTAAATATGTCGGGCTTGACCAGGATGAGGTAATTACAAATTACGAACATTACTATAAAGCCGTCGAGAAAGAAGAACCGGCTGAAAAAGTTGTACAGAAAACTAAAACAAATTATCCCATGAACTCAAAGCTGGTGGGTGGGATTCTGGCGACTTTGTTGGTAGGGGGGATATTAGTCTACCTGGCGGTAACTAAAGTGGAGGAAGCTTCGGCTCCCGCTGAAACCACAAAAGAAGAAGCGGTATCTACAACTGAAGGGGCTTATCAGGCAGCAGTGCCGCTGGTGCAAGAATCTCTGCTTCAAGAACCGGGGGTTCAAGAACCGGGGGTTCAAGAACCGGGGGTCCGAGAACCGGGGGTCCGACCCCAAGACTTGCCCGATGTTCCAGTAGAAAAACCGATGCCGGTTACTCCTCCGGTAGAGGAAGTTTCCAAAAAAGTGGTTGAAACCCCGGCTGTTTCTTCACAGGAACCTGTGTCGGCTGAAATAAAGACCCCAGAAGCAGCTCAATCATCGGACGCTCTGATGATGGGAGAAACAACCGGTTTAGAGCTTTCAGTAAAAGCCAAAAAGGACAGCTGGATATTGTATCAGCTGGATAATGGGGTGGACTCAGACATAATCTTAAAGGAAGGCGAAACCAAGAAACTTAGCGCTACAAGTAAAATAGTGCTTACCGTGGGGAATGCGGCGGGGGTGGAATTAGTGTTGAATGGGAAACCGGTTCCTGCTTTGGGAAAAGAGGGACAGGTAGTGCGCGGGTTAGTATTTGAGGTGAAAGATGTTACTAAGAAGGAAAACTAAACCGCCTAAGGAGAATAAAAGCGGTTGGACAAAAAAGCTACGGCAGGGGTTAAGTAAAACTCATCGTAACTTAGTCCATAATCTGGAGAGAATAGTTCGTGGTAAGCGGGAGATTACCCCTGAGATTCTGGATGAAATAGAGGAGCTTTTAATTTCAGCTGACTTAGGGATGAGTACATCTCAAACTGTTATAGATTATATTAAACAGGAACTTAAGTACCGCGAGCTAAAGGATTATCTGAGCATAAAGAATGGCATTCAAGAGAGATTACTTCAGATCCTGGGCACAAATCATAACGGCTTAAACCTGACTGCCGCCCCGGCGGTGATTATGGTGCTGGGGGTCAATGGCGGGGGTAAAACCACCACCATCGGTAAGCTGGCATATAGGTATCAAAAGCAGGGGAAAAAAGTGCTGTTGGCAGCAGCGGATACCTTCAGGGCTGCGGCTGTTGAGCAATTAAAAGTATGGGGTCAGCGTTCTGGGGCGGGGGTTATAGGCTATCAAACGGGAGCCGATCCTGCGGCCGTAGTCTACGATGCCGCCGCAGCTGCTAAAGCCAGGGGTGCGGATATACTGATTATAGATACTGCGGGAAGATTGCATACCAAGAAAAATCTTATGGAAGAGTTGAAGAAGATGAAGCGGGTCGTCGGGCGCTGCATTCCAGGCGCGCCCCATGAAACGCTGTTAGTATTGGATGCCACCACCGGACAGAATGCAATAATTCAGGCGCGCCAATTCCATCAGGATTTGGAGCTCAGCGGACTTGTACTTACTAAGTTGGATGGTACTGCCAAGGGAGGAGTGGCTATCGCTATTGTCAACGAATTGGATTTGCCAATAAAACTGATTGGAGTGGGTGAGGGTTTGGATGATTTACAGGATTTCGAAGCACAGGAATTCATAAGCGCCCTATTCGAAGGGGAGGATGATGGAGAAGACTAAAGATCAGGCAGTTAAGGATAAACAACATATGCGTCATGCTTTAAGCCTGGCGGAGAAGGGAAGGGGGCGCACCAGCCCCAATCCCATGGTTGGATCGGTGTTGGTAAAAGATGGTCAGGTAGTGGGCGAAGGATACCATCGGCGGGCCGGAGCGGATCATGCCGAGATAGCGGCGTTGAAACAGGCCGGCGAAAATGCCAATGGGGCTACTCTATATATAAATTTAGAGCCTTGCTGCCATCAGGGCTTAACCCCTCCCTGTGTGGATAGCTTGATCAAAGCAAAGTTGTCGCGAGTGGTGATAGCCATGCTGGATCCTAATCCCAAGGTAAAGGGTCGCAGCATGAGAATGATGCAGGAAGCCGGTATCCAGGTCGAAGTGGGATTGATGGCTGAGCAAGCCCGTTTTCAGAATGAGGTATTTCTTAAATATGTGACCACTAATTTACCATTTGTAATTCTTAAAATTGCCTTGAGCATGGATGGTAAAATCGCCACTAAGACAGGCGATTCCAGGTGGGTTTCCTGTGCGGAATCCCGGGCGTTTGTGCATAAGCTGAGGGATATGGTAGATGCGACTTGTGTTGGGATTGGAACCATAATCCGCGATGATTCGCGCCTGACCACCCGGCTCAAAAACAAAAGGGGTCGAGATTCAATCCGAGTGGTTATTGACAGCTTGCTGAGGGTACCTTTGGGGGCTAAAATCTTTACCGAAAAATCGACTGCCAGCAATATCATAGTTACTACTAAAAACGCTTTTTTTAAGCGCAAACGAGATATAGAGAAAACCGGCAGCCGTGTGTTGGAGGTACACCATCGCAACCGTAACAAGGTGGATCTGACGCATATGGCGCAGGAGTTGGGCAAAATGGGGATTACCAGTGTGATGATAGAGGGTGGGGCTGAAATTGCGGCTTCGGCTATTCAGGAAGGAATTGTGGATAAAATAATATTTTTTATCTCGCCTAAAATCATTGGAGGTAAAACAGCTCCCGGTCCGGTCGGGGGCGAGGGAATTGCCAATATGACCGATGTCATTAAACTTAAACATATACGGACAAAAAGATTTGGAGAGGATATTATGATTGAGGGGTATATTGAAACACCACCCTCGTGTGTCTATTCTCCTTTGGGCTGTTTGCTAGAGACTGACCGTGTTTAGCGGTATCATTGAGGATTCAGGTCAAGTAGTGTCGCTTAGGCGGCGGGGTAATTTAACATTAATGCAGCTTGATTCTTCCCTGGCGAGCCAACTTAACTTAGGTGACAGTGTAAGTGTAAATGGGATTTGTCTGACTGCGGTAGCTACAAGCGGGCAGCGATTTACGGTACAGGTTATGCCGGAGACCTTACGCTGTACTACATTGGGCAAACTGCGAGCAGGGGAAAAGGTGAATCTGGAGCTGGCGCTCAAAGTCAGTGATCGCTTGGGAGGGCATCTGGTGCAGGGGCATGTGGATGGGGTGGGGTATATTCGCCGTCAACAAAAAGCGCAGGATCATGCTGTTTGGACTATTTCAGCTCCCAAGGAATTGATGAAATATATTGTTTCCAAGGGGTCTATTGCAATAGATGGAATCAGCCTGACAGTGGTGGAGGCTAGCGCCGATAAGTTCACTATTTCGCTCATCCCGCATACCTTAAAACATACCACCCTGGGGCAAAGAAGAATCGGGCAAATGGTGAATTTAGAGGTGGATGTGGTGGGTAAATATGTGGAGCGGATGATCGGGGCAAATGGTTAAGCGCAGCAAACAAGAGATTTGCTTATTTTATGATAAAAAGAGAGGCTAACTCCACGGAATTTCCAATAATTATAGAGGAAGACAAAGAAGTTGGGGGATATGTGGTTTATTGCCCCACCTTAAAGGGCTGTGTTTCGCAGGGTGAAACCGAGGAGGAGGCAATAGAAAACATAAAGGATGCTATCCAGACTTATTTAGCCAGCCTGGAGGAACTGAAGAAGCATTGCACTAAATTACATTAGCTGATTGTAGGAGTAAAATATGCCTTTCAGTAAAATAAAAGATGCCATCAGTGATATTCGCCAGGGCAAAATGGTGATCGTGGTGGATGATGAGGATCGGGAGAATGAGGGTGATTTGACCCTGGCCGCTGAAAAAGTCACCCCGGAGGCGATTAATTTTATGGCCAAACATGGGCGGGGGCTAATCTGTCTGCCGATGACTTCCGAGCGGCTGCATGAGCTGGATATTTCAATGATGGTGAGCGATAACACCTCTGCCTTCGAAACGGCCTTTACGGTATCTATTGAGGCAAAGCATGGGGTAACTACTGGTATTTCAGCCGCTGACCGGGCACCTACCATCTTAACCGCCATTAATCCGGACACCAAACCCTCCGATATAGCTCGTCCGGGGCATATATTTCCCCTGCGGGCTAAAAAGGGAGGGGTATTGCAGCGTGCCGGTCAAACTGAGGCGGCGGTGGATCTGGCGCAGTTGGCCGGGCTATATCCGGCGGGAGTTATCTGCGAGATTATGGATGAGGACGGCACCATGGCTCGCCTGCCTCAACTTAGGAAATTTGCTAAAGCGCATGATTTTAAAATTGTCAGTATCCGCGATCTTATTGCCTATCGCATGAAACAAGAAAAATTTGTTTCTCGTGAGGCTACGGTACATCTCCCTACTTCCTTCGGGGATTTCCTAGCATATACGTATAGTAACCAGATAGATAACAATGTACACATGGCTTTGGTGAAAGGTAAATGGGAACACGAAGAGGAGGTTTTGGTGCGGGTACACTCAGAATGTCTTACCGGTGATGCCTTGGGTTCGTTGCGCTGTGATTGTGGGGTGCAGTGGCGCCAGGCTATGGAAATGATCGATAAGGCTGGTAAGGGAGTTGTGCTTTATATTCGTCAAGAGGGGCGGGGGATCGGTTTGCTGAATAAAATGCGCTCATATGAGCTGCAGGATGAGGGTCATGATACGGTAGAGGCTAACCATAAGCTGGGATTTGGCGCCGATTTGCGGGATTATGGTATAGGAGCTCAGATTATGGTGGATTTAGGGCTTAAGTATATCCGCTTGATAACTAATAACCCGCGCAAGATAGTGGGGCTGGAAGGGTATGGAATAAGAATTAACGAGCGAGTACCACTGGAGATTGAACCGACTAAGAGCAATGTGCGCTACCTGGAAACCAAGCGCAAGAAACTGGGACATTTGCTTAAGGATGTGTAGCATTACGGTGCCTTTGAAAAAGGGGATATATCCCCAAGGGGACATGTCCCCTTGGTAACATGTTACCAAATTTAAGTTAAGAGGAGTAAGCTATGCCGAAAGCTGTAGAAGGTGGATTGATTGCTAACGGGTTGAAGTTTGCCATTGTGGTAAGTCGTTTTAATGACTTTATTACTGGCCGGTTATTGTCCGGGGCGCTGGATGCGCTCACCCGGCATGGAGCGGCTGAAGCCGATATTGAATTGGTGAGAGTGCCGGGGTGTTTTGAAATTCCAGCGGTAGCCCAAAAACTGGCGCAGAAGAAAGAGTATCAAGCGGTTATTTGTCTGGGAGCGGTTATCAGGGGAGATACGCCGCATTTTGATTATATCAGCGCCGAGGTGGTCAAGGGAGTGGCCAACGTGACTTTAGCTACTGGTATACCGGTGATTTTGGGTGTACTTACCACCGATACGGTAGATCAAGCTGTTGAACGGGCGGGGGTTAAGGCCGGCAATCGCGGCTTTGAAGCCGCCATGTCGGCTATCGAGATGGCCAATTTATACAAGAAGTTGTAAAGCAAGTCTATTCAGGATTATTTAACCACCGATGCACACAGATAAACACAGATAAACACAGATAAAAAATAGATTGTATCAGTGTTCATCGGTGTTTATCTGTGGTTACTTCCATTGTTTCTGTCCTGTTAAAAAAGGAATAATTTAGCCGTGGGCGCTCGCAGAAAAGCCAGGGAGTACGCTTTCCAAATTCTATTTCAACTGGATTTTGATAGTGATAATGTTGCGGATAAGCTGGAGCAGTTTTGGCAGACACATAATTGCCGGAATAGAAGGGGACTTGTCCCCCCCCAGGTCAAACTGTTTGCGGAATCGTTAGTTTGCGGTACCATGAAGCAGCTGGATCAGATTGATGAGCGAATTGGTCAGCAGTCCCATAACTGGTGTTTAGAGCGAATTGCAAAAGTAGATAAGAACATCATGCGTGTTGCCATTTATGAAATTTTATATTGCGATGACATTCCACCCAAAGTCAGTATTAATGAGGCTTTGGATATAGCCAAAAAATACAGCACCACTGAATCAGCCGGTTTTATTAATGGAATATTAGATAAAATCGCCCACCAGGGATGATCATTCAAATATTAGAACAGCCTATAATTTGGGTAAATTGTGATGCGGCATTGCTGTATCTGTACAGCGATGTGCACCCGCCGAAAGGAGCCACCGGTACGGTAGATTGGTATATGTGCGGATTCATCTCCAGGTTAATCAAGGAGGGGAAAATATCCGGCCAATTCCAGGATGTGGTGATGCTGGCTACTCAAAACAGGATTGCCGCTTGCAAAGCATTACTGTTAGGCATGGGATCAACTGTAGAAATGCAGGCTGATAAGGTCTTTAGCGTTTGGAAACAGGCGGCGTTGACTATGTGTGATGTCGATATACTTCAACTGGTTACGACGGTGCCCTTTCATGAAAGCTGGAAGTGGGATGTGGGTGATACTGTGAGCGGTATGCTGGAGGGATTAATTCAGGGAATTGAAGAAGCAGGTAAAAATGTCAGAGAGTTCAAACTGTATATTACAAATTTTAATGATTTAAAAACCAAAAAAAATAAGGATCAGGTGCGAAAGAGTCTTAAATCGATAAAGCAGGTAAGCCTTATCGGATTCTAAGCGGACAAGTCCGCCGGACGAGTCTGGCCGGATGAGTCCGCCGGGCCTGTCTGCCGGGCCTGTTTGCCGGACCTGTCCGCCGGACCTGTCCGGTATTGGAGTAATTGCATATGAAGACTTATTTTAAGCTGGTATTGGCGGCGGTGGTTTGCTGTTGCGTACTCTTCGCCGGTAGTGCGCGGGCGGCTGAACTTGATGAGCATTTGAAAAAAGCGCGGGAAGTAGTCGCTGAATTTGAAGCGAGTTTAAAGGGAGAACTAAAAACAGCTTTAACTGACGGCGGGCCGGTAAATGCGATTGGCGTATGTTCAGAGAAAGCGGCGCATATTGCCAGTAAAATTTCCCGGGACAGGGGGTGGACGGTGCGCCGGGTTTCCACCAGGCAGCGAAATCCATTAAATCGTCCGGATGAATATGAGTATAGTGTATTGCGATACTTTGCCAAACAGGAGCAAAGCGAAAAAAATCTGGAGCGTTACGAAACCGTTATCATCCAAGGAGTAAAAGAATTTCGCTACATGAAGGCTATAACCATAAAACCGATATGCTTGAATTGTCACGGTAAGGTAGCTGAAATCACTGATGAAGTCAAAACCGAATTAAAAACCAAATATCCTCACGATCAGGCTACCGGCTATTCAGCAGACCAATTAAGGGGCGCTTTTTCCATAAGGATACCCTTTAAATAGTTGATGTAAGCTGACTAAGGGAAAAATAATATGAAACGCATACTTATTTGTTTAATGCTGGCAGGCTGGGCGTTATGCGCCACTTTTAGCTACGCTGAACAAGATACTAATACGCAGCAAGCTGAAATCAAGCAGCTGGAGGGAGTCATCCAACTGCTTGCTGACGACAAACAAACCGAAGATATGCTTAAGCAGCTTAATGCGTTGCTTGGGGCTAAAAAAGAACTTTTGCAGCAGGCTGGAAAAGCTCCGAAACCGGAGGCCGGAGTTGATTTTATAGCGGTTTTTAGCCGCTATCAAGCGTTGCTTAGTTCTAAAATGGAAGGCTTTGGGGAAACACTGGGGGAAGTGGCTTCAGATTATCATAAATTGACGAGTTTTTTTAGCGCTAAAGAAAACTTATTCCGTTTGCTGGATTTAGGACTTAAGCTGGGCTTAGCCTGCGGGGTAGGGCTTTTGTTGCTGATATTGCTTAAAAAGTCTGCCAAGTGTTGGTCGGCTAAGATTGCTATCGAAGATATTGCAGGTTTCGGCCATAAGCTTAAGGTTGCTTGTCTTAAGTGGTTTCTGGATGTGTATCCCTTGCTCATTTTGGCGGCAGCAGCGTGGGTCTTTTTATGGCTGGTATTGCCTCAAGCAGCGTCTTTATTCACCCGCATATTGGCGGCTTTAGTGATTTACCGCACGGTATTGTATGCGTTTTCTCATTTATTGGCTCCAGAGGATGCCCGTCTCAGATTAATGAGTTTGAGTGATGAGGCTGCAAATTATATTTTCATTTGGAGCCGACGGCTATTACTTTTTTCCCTGTGGGCGTATTTAGCTATAAGCCTAAGCTCTTTTTACGGTCTGACTGAATTGGCTCTTATACTCGGTGCGGTTTATAGGGTGGGCATGGTTATACTGGCTTCCTTGATTTTTGCCCAAGGCAAGGAAAGCGTCTCAGCTGGCTTGTCTTTGGAATTGTTAAACACTGATAGTTCAATAATTACTGGCTTTAAGCGGTTGCTTAATTCTATCAGCGGAAACTTTTATCTGGTGGTTTTGGTGTATGCGGCGATTATTGTGCTTCTCTCTCTGTTGGGGTTTGATAAGCTTTGGCGGTATCTATTGTACTCTAGCCTTAAAAGTGTGCTGATCATGGTGATTACATTTGGGGTTTGGCAACTGTGGGGATTAGCTTTTAAGCGTTTATTCGAGGTCAGCGCCAATATTCGTGAGCGATTTCCCGGGTTGGAAGAACAGCTGAATCGCTATGTGATGTTGATTGGCAGGCTGGGTGATCTGGTGATTTTAGTGGCAGGCTTTTTGTTGGTACTGGATATGTGGCAGGTGGGCGTTTTCGAATTTTTCACCCAGTATTCAAATTATGTTTTTCGGCTGGTTCGTATTCCGGTTATCTTGGGAATTGCTGTTTTGTTCGTCCAGATAGCTAATTTTATGATCAAAAAGTTTGAACAAAAAATTGCAACTAACCGGAAAGAAAAAGAAAATGTTCCTGATGTGGAAATAGAAAAACAGGTGGCTACCATAAGCGGGGTATTGCAGAAGGCAGCCTTTTTTACTGTTTGGGTAATTGCGATCCTTATGGTTATCCGTGAGCTGGGATTTGATATCGGCCCGGCGCTGGCTGGGGCGGGTATTTTTGGGGTGGCCCTGGGATTTGGCACGCAGAACCTGGTACGGGATGTAATAAGTGGACTGTTCATGATTGTCGAGAACCAGATTCGGGTTGGCGATGTTGCTATATTAAATGGTACAGGGGGCTTGGTGGAGGCGATTAATCTGCGCACCACTGTATTGCGCGGCTTGGATGGCACGGTACATGTTTTTCCGAATGGTGCGGTCAATACCTTATCCAATATGACCCGCGAATTTTCATTTTACCTGTTTGATATAGGTGTGGCTTACAAGGAGGATACAGACCGGGTTTGCG